>JAFWBZ010000356.1 GCA_017537105.1 Clostridia bacterium
ATAATATTACCTTGCAAAGTATCCCACCCTATACACCTGAAATGAACCCCATAGAGCAAATCTGGAAGCAGCTTCGCTCTATGGGATTCAGGAACGAAGTCTTTAAAACGCTGAATCATGTCGTCGACAGATTGTGCGCTATCATCTGCCTTTTGACCAATGATATGGTGAAAAGCATTACCTGTAGACACTGGATTCGTTGTTGCGTTTTAGATTGAGATTAGTATTACAGGACCTTCCCCTTCGGACGTCATTCTCTCCCGTTCCAGCAATAGGTGCACAGCTTGCAGGGGCTCACGCCGGTGGAGGCCATCATGTCGTCCAGCCGGTGATACTTCAGGCTGGTAAAATTCAGCTCCTTGCGAATCTCCTCGACCATGCGGGCGTATTCCGGGGTGTCCGGATCGGCATAGCGCGGCAGGCGCGCCTCGGCATTCTCTCCCTCAAAGCGGGCGATCACCCGGCGGGCGATCAGTTCCAGCGCGGAGGCGGAGCGCGAGAAGTTCAGATATTTGCAGCCGAACAGGATCGGCGGGCACGCGGTGCGCACGTGCACCTCGCGGGCGCCGGAGTGATACAGATACTCGGTGGTCTCCCGCATCTGGGTGCCGCGCACGATGCTGTCGTCGATCATGATCAGGCTCTTGCCCTCGATCAGCGCGTCCACGGGAATCAGCTTCATGCGGGCGATCAGGTTTCGCTTGGCCTGCAGGGTGGGCATAAAGGAGCGCGGCCAGGTGGGCGTGTATTTGATGAACGGCCGGGAAAAGGGAATGCCCGCCTGGTTGGCGTAGCCGATGGCGTGGGCGGTTCCCGAATCGGGCACCCCCGCCACGGTGTCGGCCTTTACATCGTCGCGCCGGGCCAGCATGCCGCCGCAGGTGCAGCGCATGGCCTCCACGTTCATGCCCTCGTAGGAAGAGGTCGGATAGCCGTAGTAGACCCAGAGGAAGGTGCAGATCTTCATCTCGTCACGGGGCGGCGAGACCACCTCCACGCACTCCGGCGTGATGAAGTCGATTTCGCCCGGGCCGAGCTCGCGGTAGTCGGTATAGCCCAGGTTCAGATAGGCGGAGGACTCAAACACGGCGCAGTAGCCGTCCTCCTTGCACCCGATGACCACGGGCGTGCGGCCCATGCGGTCTCGGGCGGCGTACAGGCCCTTGGGGGTCAGGATCAGCATGGACATGGAGCCGTCGATGCGCTCCTGCGCGTAGCGAATCCCCTCCGGAATGGAGTCCCTGGCGTTGATCAGCGCCGCCACCAGCTCGGTGGCGTTGATGTTCCCGCCGCTCATCTCCAGAAAATGCGTGGTGCCCTGGGCGAAGGCCTCGGCCACCAGCGCCTCCGCGTTGTTGATGCGGCCCACGGTGGTGATGGCGAAGTTGCCCAGATGGGACCGGACGATCAGCGGCTGCGGCTCGTAATCCGAAATGCAGCCGATGCCGAGGTTGCCCTTCATGTCATTGACGTCCCGCTCAAACTTCGTGCGGAAGGGCGCGTTTTCGATGTTGTGAATCGCGCGCTCAAAGCCGTCTTCGCCGTACACGACCATGCCGCCGCGGCGCGTGCCTAAATGGGAGTGATAGTCCGTTCCGAAAAAGAGATCGAATACGCAGTCCTGCCTGGAGGCCACTCCAAAGAATCCGCCCATTGCACACGCTCCTTTGCATCATCGGTCCGATTGCGGTGATACGACGCGTTTATTATAGCATGGCGTTGAATTCCGCTTCCGCACGGCTGTGGAAACTTTTTGAGGATTTTCTCGAAAGCGGTCAGACGGTTTGCACAAACGCCCGCACCGGCTCCTCCTGGGACCTCGCCAGGAACGCCTGGGCCCTTGCGGCGTACTCCGGAAACCGCGCGCTGGCCCGCACGCCGTCCACCAGGGGATCGATCCAGCGCCGCTTGGCCGGGATCACCCGCCAGCCTGCCGCGCCCGGCAGCGCACGGGGATTCCGCTCCGTGGTATTCAGCGCACAGAAGCGCATCCAGCCTTCGCGCAGCACGTCGTCCGCCTCCAGGCGCGCGATGACCTCCGGCTCGGTGCGCCAAAGGTCCTCCCGGGCAATGACTCCGGCGAGGATGGCCGCGTCCAGCAGTTCTGCCAGCGCCTGCATGGCGCAGCGGTCCGCGTCGGACACGTAGATCTCCGAACACCGAAGCGACCAGTCGCAAAACGCGCGCGCAGCCTCCTCCCGGCGAAACATCAGCTCCGGCGCGCCGTCCTCCCCCACGCCCACGGTGAGATCGTCGTAGACTGCGCGAACCGCATCGATCCGCGCAAAGCCGAAGTTCACCGCATTGCCCAGGGTGTATTCCAGCCGGTCGGCGGACAGGCGCGGCGAGGCGTTGTCGGCGATGGGATAGGCGTGATAGTCGCTGACGTCGGCAGTGGTCAGCCCGTGGACCCGCAGCACCGCCTGAATCTCCGGCGAGCCTTCGATGCGCTCGGCAGTGCCGGTCTCGGTGGATTCCTGGGCCAGATAGTCGCCGTTCAGAAAGTCGATCACATGGGCAAAGCAGGGCGTGGCGATGTCGTGCAGCAGCGCCGCCAGCGCCGGCCGGACCTCCCCGGTGAAGTGCCAGGTGATGAGCCCCGCCCCGAGGGAATGCTCGAACCGCGCGTAGGGCGCCAGCGCGGCGAAGCGGGGAAACGACGTGTACTCGCAGCCGCAGTTCATGCCCACATACTGAAGCCGCCGGAGCGCGGGCGCCCGGGCCGCCTGCCGCAGAAAGTCCGGAATCTCCGGATGATAGATCTTCAACAGCGCGCCATCCATCGGGGATGCCTCCCTTCTGCGGTGTGGGATAATCATTCCAAAGACGAAAGAGCCGCCAGGCTTGGCCTGGGCGGCTCTGTTCGCTGCAAGGGTTTATTCTGCCGTGCCTTCGTCTGCCTCTTCCTCGGCTTCGCTCTCCGCCTTGGCCTCCTCGGCAGTCTCCTCCTCCGCGGGCTCGTCGGAGAACAGGCGCAGCTGGAATTCGGGCGTCGCGGTGCCGGTCTCCTCCATGCCGAACTTCTTCTGGGCGGAGCGGACGGCATCCTGCGTCTTGGCGCCATAGTTGCCGTCTGCGGTGCCGGACAGGAAGCCCAGTTCGATCAGGCGCTTCTGCAGATCGGTGACCTCGTCGCGCTTGTCACCGCGGGTGAGGGTGGTATACTGCTCCAGCGGATCCGGCGTCGGGGCGACGCTGGACTTCAGCTCGAACAGGTAGGTCCGCGGCACGCCGTTGTTGTAGGTGGTCACGGCCAGGTACTTCATCTCCTCGCCGGCGTTGGAGAACGTGTAACGCTTCCACAGCATCTTCGGCACGTTGGTCTCCAGCGCGACCTCCAGGTTGCCCTGGATCTCCTTGTCCATCAGCTGGAAGCCCAGGTTCTCGGTGTTGCCGGACTCGCTGACAAAGGCGATCTTGATGATGTTCTGCGGGATGATGGTGGCGGTGCCGGTGTAGTTGTTCAGCGTCAGCTCAAAGCCCGCGCCGGCCTCGGTGCCCTGCAGCTTGTACACGGTGCCCCACTTCTCGGAGAAGTCGGAGGGGAGCATGTAATCCTTCAGAGACATGGTGAAGTTGATGGTCTCGAAGGGATCGTCGCTGGCCGCGATGCGCGCCGTGCCGTCCTGCTTGATCTGCGTGGAGAACTCGATGCTCTCGCCAAAGGGCACCACCGCGGTGGTGGGCTCCGGCGTCGGTTCGGGCGTGGGCTCGGGCGTCGGCTCCGGCGTGGCCGTGGGCTCCGGAACGGGCGTCTCCATGGCGATGGTCAGATCCTCGCCGTCGGGCTGCGCCGCTTCGGCATCCTGCTGCTCGGCCTGCTCGGGTTGAACCTCCGCCTGCTCGGGCTGCTCATCCGTCACTTCGGGCTGGACGTCTGCCTGCTTGGGCTGCACGTCCGCCTGTTCGGGCTGAATCTCTTCCGCGCCGTCCTGGAAGTCCGCGTCTGTGGATTCAAAATCCTCGTCTCCCTGGAAATCGTCCCCGGTCAGGGCCGCATCCTCTCCGAGATCCAGGTCGTCCCCAAAGCTGCCGATGCCGATCTCTTCTTCGTAGGGCGTGGCAGACGGGGTCACCATGACCTCCACCACGCGGGGTTCGGCGCTGTCGCTCTGGTTGAAGAACCTGCGGTCCACCAGCATGCCCAGGACGATGCCGATAATCAAAAAGAGAATCGCGATGATCGCCATGCGCCTGCGATACTGGGCGCGCAACCTGCGGATTCGCGCTCTGTCGGATGAATGCTGCCTCATTGTTATTGCTTCCTCTCTCTATGTGATTCACAGAATGTGACAATTTGATATTATTATAACTACAACGCCGCTGCTCCGTCAAGACCGTTTCTTGAAAGAATGGGGGAAATAACAAAATATCCCATGAACATTTTGCGGCGAAGCTACACCCCGATTTCTCCCTCCGGTGCCGAGAGATCCACGGACGGAAGGTCGGCCAGCGTCTCCATGCCGAAGTGCTGCAGGAACTTGTCCGTCGTGGCGTAGAGTATGGGTCGGCCCAGCGTCTCCCTGCGGCCGCATTCCTCAATGAAGCCCTTGTTCAGCAGCGACTGCACCGAGTAATCGCACTTCACGCCGCGCACCGCCTCGATGTCCCCCTTGGTGACGGGCTGCCGGTACGCGATGATGGACAGCGTCTCCAGCACCGCCTGGGACAGCGGTTGCTTCTGCAGGGGCTGCAGGAAGGCCTCCACTTGCCGGGCATACTGGGGACGGATGGACAAAAACACCGTGCCGCCGCTGCGGTTGAGCTGTATGCCCCGGTTTTCCAGCGCCAGATGGTCCGCCAGCGCGGACAGCGCCTCCTCCAGCTCCGAAACCGTCAGATTCATTGAATGCGCCAGCGCGTCCGTGCGAACCGGATCGCCGGACACGAACAGTATCGCCTCGAGAATCGCGCCCAGATTTTCCACCGATGCCTCACTCCCCGCGCCGAAGTCTCCCTGTATACTATCACAACCCGGCGGGACATACAAGCAAGAAAACGTTGCATTTTTCCAGAACCGGGGCACTGTCCGACGGGTCGAACCGGGCGCTTCGGGCCAGGCGGGGTGCATTGCCGTCACATTTTTCGGGGATTGTGAAGCAAAACGTCAAAGTGGACATTTGTTTCACATTTATTACAAATCTATTGCATCCCGTCGCGGAGAAGCGTATAATTGGAGCGAACAAAAACGCTTGCAGTTTTTCCAGGAGGATGGAAACCATGAGGAAGTGGATCGCGCTACTCGCCCTGGCCGCCATGCTGGGCTGCGTGCTGGCGCCGCATCCGGGCTTTACGGAGGACCGCGACACGGTGCAGCTGGCCAGGTGCATCTACGCGCTGGCCCGCAACGAGTCCTACGAGACCAAGCTGGCCATCGGGACGGTGGTCATGAACCGCATGGACAACCCCTGGTACGCGGACACGCTGGGCGGCGTGCTGAGCGCCCAGCACCAGTTCCCCGCCGGAAACCGCTACGACGCGGAGAGCCTCTCCGCCGCCCACGACGTGCTCTGCGGGCGCCGCGTGCTCCCCGCCCGCGCC
>JAFWBZ010000031.1 GCA_017537105.1 Clostridia bacterium
CAGTGCCGGATACTCGTGGCCGGCGTTGGCCGCCGTGATCCGCCCGGTGCTGATCTCCAGGATGCCCACCCAGATGGTGACGAACATCTCCACCTGATTGTTGGAGCAGAGCGCCTCGTTGGTCTTCGTGAGGATTTCCGCCGCGGACCTGCCCAGCATGGCGCAGCTCTGCACGATCACCTTCGAGATCATCATGAACAGCGCCGCGGGCACGCCCTTGCCGCTCACGTCCGCCATCACCAGGCACAGGTGGTCGTCGTCGATCAGGAAGAAGTCGTAGAAGTCGCCGCCCACCTCCTTGGCGGGCTCCATCGTGGCGTAGAGGTCGAACTCCGGCCGGTCGGGAAACGCCGGGAAGATGCTGGGCAGTACGCTCTCCTGGATCTGGTTCGCCATGTGCAGCTCGGTGCCGATCCGCTCCTTCTCCGCCGTGACCCTTCGCACCTCGTCCACATACTGCACCGTCTTGTGGGAGAGGCTGGCAAAGGACTCCGCCAGCACCTCGATTTCATCCCCGGTGCGGTAGGCGTCCTCCATGCGGAATTCCAGGTTGCCCGTGCTCAGCTCCGAAATGCGCCGGGTGATGGTGTTCAGGGGCTGCACGATGCGCTTTCCCAGCAGCAGCGCGCCGGAACACAGCACCAGCACCAGCAGCACCAGCAACAGGATCGCCGAGGTATTGGCGCGCCTGCTCCGGCTCCGATAGGCCACGACGGCCTCCTGCTGGATCTGTCCGTAGCGCTCCTGGAGCATCTCCACGGGCTGCGCGGCGATGTCCTCGCGGAAGGCGGCGATCAGCGCCCAGCCCACGGTCTCCATGGGGGCGCCGATCATGTAGCAGCCGTCCACCCGGCGCACGTCGGTCTTTTCCCGCATCGCGTCGGCGACCAGGGCGGCCAGTTCCACATTCTCCGACTGCCGGAGATCGACCGCCTCCGAGGCGTTCAGCACGCGGTAGGGGCCCTCTGTCTTGGGGGAAAACACCACGTGTCCCGCCTGGTTGACCACGAACAGGAAGCCTCCGTTTTCGTCGGAGGACTGCACCGCGGCCTGCATGGAGGTGAGGAACAGGTCGGAGCCCACCACGGCCTCCAGCTTGCCGCCGACATACACCGGCATGGCGCAAACGATGCCGATGTCCCCGGTGAAGGCGTCGATCTCCACGTCGGTGAAGATCAATCCGCCCTGCTCCACCGCCTGGCGGTACCAGGGGCGGGTGCGGGGATCGTAGGCCACCTGGGTGCCGTCGTCGGCAAACTTGCTGGAAGAGCGGTCATCCACCACCAGGAACGCGCCCTCCGGGAGGGCCACAAAGCAGGAATTGGTGACGTCCGACACGCCGAACAACGAGATCATCAGGTCCGACATGTTCGCCGCCGTGCCGAGGCGGGAGGCCATGGACGCAGCGTCCACGCCGTCCGCCAGGATGACCTGGGCGGTGACTTCGCCGTTCTGCGCGGGGTCCGGAACCGCCCAGTCCGCCTGCGGCGAGCCCTCCGGATCCTCAAACAGTTTCTGCGCATAGTCGCCCAACATCTCCACGCGGGTCTTCAGGCCGTGGAAGAGTTCATTGGCGAGCATGGCCTCCAGCTGCGTCGAGCGGTCCAGGCCCTGTTCCACCACCTGGTCCATGACCGAGGAGGTGATCTCCGAGATGGCGGCCTGCTGCCGCGCGCTGGTCTCCTCGGTCAGCTTCGCCAGGGTGTTGCTCTGGTACAGGGTCGCGCCGAGAAAGGCGGCGGTGATCAGTATGGCTGCGGAGAGAATCAGGATCAGGACTTTGCTCTCAATGCCGCCGATGACCAGATTTTTGATCTTTTTCAAACCGTTTTTCCTCCCGAGTGCGGGAACCAACAGCGCTTATTGCAGCTTGGTGTATTTCGATGAGACCCAGGCGTCCTTGCCCTTCCAGGTGATCTTGTACCAGGTCACGCCGCGCTCGTCCACGGACGTCTTGTTCAGGAACGCCGCCGATTCGCCCTTGTGCAGCACGCCGATGCTCTTGTAGGACAGTCCGGGGCCGGTGTGCACGTTGCTCTTTCCGGTGTTGCCCACGACGCTCTTCTTCGTGCTCTTGCCGGAGGAGCCGCCGGCCTTGGCGTACTTCGCGGACACCCAGCCGGTCTTGCCGCGGTAGACCGTGCGATACCAGGTCACGCCGCGATCGTCCACCGAGGTCTTGTCGTATTTCAGGGTGACGCCCTTGCCGATGGTGAACAGGGATTCGTAGGCCAGCCCGGGCCCCTTGCGCATGTTCAGGCTGCCCGTCGTCGTCACCTTGCCGCTGACGCCGCCGCTGCCACCGCCGGCCTTGACGTACTTGGAGGAGATCCAGCCGGTCTTTCCCTTGTAGGATACGTAGAGCCACGTAACACCCTGGCTGTCCTTGGCCGTGCTGTCGTAACTCAGCGTGACGCCCTTGCCGATGGTGAGGATGGCATCGTAGCCCACGCCCGCGCCCTTGCGCAGGTTGATCTGGGCCGTCGTGGTGACCGTGCCGCCGGAGGAGGATCCGCCCTTCTTCGTGTACATGGAGGAGATCCAGCCCTTATGGTTTTTGTAGCTGACGTGGTACCAGGTCACGCCCCGGTCGTCCACCGAGGTCTTGTCATATTTCAGGGTGACGCCCTTGGCGATGGTGCAGATCGACGCGTAGTCCAGCCCCGCGCCCTTGCGCAGATTCAGGCTGCCCGTCGTCGTCACCTTGCCCTCGGCCAGGGCCAGGCCTGAGGAGAGGCACAGCGCCACAATCAACAGCGCTGCCAAAAATCGATGCATTCGCTTCATAATCCGATTTCCACCTTTCTATTTTGGCTTTGATTTTCCAGTACATTTCAGAGTATCAAAAAAAACCCGCGTTGTCAATCGAACACGCGGGAAAGGCAGGATTTGCGCACGAACGCACGCCGGTGGGCGGCGCGTCGTTTCCCCGCGCCGTTTTTTACGCCGGCTGTCCCGCGGCCTCGAAGGCGGCGCGCATCCGCTCCAGGATCACCGAGTCGCTGTCGCCGGGCCGGGCCTCGTACAGCTTTTCGCCGTCCAGGAACACGGTGGGGACGTAGTAATAGTCGTAGTTCCGGACGATCTCCGGGTGCCGGGTCTCCTCGACCCACTCCACCGGGACGTCGGCATAGGCGGGGTTTTCCGCCTTCAGCGCTTCGACGGCTCGCTGGGCGGCGCGGCAGTAGGGGCAGTGATCCAGGTGGAAGATGGTGAGTTTCTTCATGGGACAGCCTTCCTTTCCGGGGTTGCCCGGCCCTCAATGGACCGGATCACCCGCGCGTAGATGAGATAGGAGACGACGACGTTGATCGCGTCTGCGACGGCCTGGGTCCACACGATGCCCATCACGCCGAAGATCGCGTTCAGCAAAAACAGTATCGGGATGTTCAGGCACAGCTGGCGGATGACCGCCAGCAGAAAGGACTCGCGGCCGTGGCCGATGGACTGCATGAAGTGGACCATGTGAAAGCTCAGGAACATGAACGGCTTGGCGAAGCAGCGGGCCTGGAGGAACGCGGTGCCGTAGCGCACGGTCTCCGCGTCCGAGATAAAGGCGCGCACCACGGTCCCGGCAAAGGTCCGGTACAGGGCCACGCTGATCAGGGAAAAAACCACGCCCGCCAGCCGCGCCGCGGAGAAGAACGCCTTCATGCGCGGCAGGTTTTTCGCGGCATAGTTGTAGGCCACCAGCGGGATCATGCCCAGGCAGATGCCGATGCCGATGTTCAGCGGCAGCCGCTCCACCTTCAGCACGATGCCGATGGCTGCCAGCTGGATATCGCCGTGGGAGGCCGCCAGCCGGTTGATGACGATGTTGGTCAGGTCGAACAGAAACAGGCTCAGCGCCGCGGGCACGCCCACCGCGAAGATGGACCGCATGGAGTCCGGGCGGATGCGCTCGATCCGGCGGGGGAGGGCCAGCACCGTCTCCGTCCGCACCCGGCGGTAGACCCCGGCGAAGAACAGCATCGCGACGACGTTGGAGAGCATCGTGGCGATGCCCGCGCCCATAACCTGCAGGCCGTCCGGCAGGATCACGAACATGAACAGCGGGTCCAGCGCGATGTTCAGAAGCCCGCCCAGGCTCAGCCCGAAGCCGGCCTCCTTCGAGAAGTCCGCGTTGCGCAGCATGGCGCTCATGCAGTTGGAGAGCACCGTGGCGGTGCCGCCGATGACCACCACGAAGGTCAGGTACTGCCGGGCGTAGCCGATGGTGTTGTCGCTGGCCCCCAGCAGCCGGAGCAGCGGGTTCATGAAGATCAGGCACAGCAGCGAAAATGTCAGCGCCGCACCCGCCGCCATCGCCAGGCTCAGCGAGGCGACCCGGCGGGCCTCGTCGGGCTCCTTCGCGCCCAGCAGGCGCACCATCAGACTGCCGCCGCCCACGCCGAACAGGTTGGCGATGGACATCGTCATCAGAAACACCGTCAGCACCAGCGACGAGGCCGCCACCATGTAGGGGTTGTTGGTGCGGCCGATGAACCAGGTATCCGCCATGTTGTAGATCAGCACGATCAGCTGGCTGACGATGGTGGGAACCGCCATCCGCGCCAGCGCGGCGGGCACGGCCATGGTCTCGAACATTTCGCTTTTGCTGTGGGGATTGGCCATGCTATCGAACCTCGATTTCATTCAGGATTTCCGCCACGTTGCCGCGCAGCACCAGCGTGGCGCGGGCGTCGGCGGGGGTTGCCTCGTCGTTGATGACCACCAGGTCCCTGCCGTGGAAGTAGCCCAGGAACGAGGCGGCGGGTTCCACGGAGAGCGACGTACCGGCCACGATCAGCGCGTCGCAGTTGGAGATCTCCCGGCACGCGCCCATGCAGGTGTACTTGTCCGGTGCCTCGCCGTAGAGCACCACCCAGGGCTTGATCACGCCGCCGGGCGCTCCGCCCCGGCCGCAGCGCCCGCAGCGGGGGACGCCCTGGCTGCGCAGGATCGCCTCCATTGGATAGAAGGCGCCGCAGTCCAGGCAGTAGTTTTCGTGCACACTGCCGTGGAGCTCGTAGACCCGGCGGTTGCCGGCGGATTTGTGCAGCCCATCGATGTTCTGGGTGACGATGCCCCGGAGCTTGTCCGCCCGCTCCAGCGCAAACAGCTTGCGGTGGGCGGCGTTGGGCACGGCCTCCGGGTGCAGCAGATACCTGCGGTAGAAGTCGAAGAACTTCTCCGGATTCAGGTAGAAGAAGGACTGGCTGAGGATCATCTCCGGCGTCAGCCCCGCGAAGGCGCCGTCGCCGGAAAAGTCGCGCCGGTACAGCCCGTTTTCCGAGCGGAAGTCCGGGATGCCGCTGGCGGTGGACACCCCCGCGCCGCCGAAGAACACGATGCGCTTCGAGCGGTCGACGATGCGCTGCAGCGCCTGGACGCTCACGCCCGGACGCCTCCCTCCACGGCCGCGCGCACGTCGGAAAGGGTCTCCGCGAAGGCGACGGCGTCCCGCTGCGCGGCGGGATAGAAGCCGTCCGCCACCATGCGGTCGAGCAGCGCGCGCAGACTGTCGTAGTAGCCGTTCACATTGTACACGATACACACCGGGGCTGCGTGGCCCAGGTTGACCATGGAGAGCGCCTGGCTGAGCTCCTCCAGCGTGCCCATGCCGCCGGGAAAGGCGATGACCGCATCCGCCATGCGGATCAGCCGGTCCTTGCGGTCCGCCATGTCCTCGGTGACGATCAGCTCGTCCGCGCCGTCGAACTGCAGGCAGGCCTCCACAAAGAAGCGCGGCTCGATGCCGATCACCTTCGCGCCGTGGGCCTTGGCCGTCTCCGCCAGCACGCCCATCAATCCGACCCGGCTGCCGCCGTAGACCAGCGTGTGTCCGGCCTCGCCGATCCAGGCCGCGAGCTCCACCAGCGCCGCGCGAATGGCGGGATCCCTGCCCGCGCGGGAGCCCAGAAAAACCGTGATGTTCATGCCGGGTCCTCCGATCTTCGTGGGGATAGCTGTATTATACAGGAAAGGGGAGGGCGGAGTCAATGCAGACAAACCGCCCCCGCTCCTGAAAAATGGAACGGGGGCGGTCAAGGTATGCGCCTAAATAAAACAGACACACCGTCAACAAAAGGACTGTCCATCGAACGGAATTCAATCACGTGTACCGGCTTTGCCGGTGCGCAAGGTTGGAAACCCGTTGGGTTTCCAAGTTTTCCGCTGTGCGGAAAACCGCTGACATTCAAATTGGAAATTTGAATGCAGCGCCGTTTGATTGCCACCAAGGGCAATCCCATTGCCCGACTGGGAATCAATACCTGCCTGTCAGGTTTGCGCCCGGAAAATCCGGAGGATTTTCAGAAAACCGCGTCTTCCCCTTGCTCGATCAAAATCCGCAGATTTTGATCGACAGCCATGCTCAGTGCGCCCAGCGATAGGCCTTCTTGATGGCGGCCTGGTGGTTGTCGTTGACCTTGTCGGAGCAGTGGGTCTTGGAGTTGACCATGTGCAGGCAGAACTGGCCGTTGTAGCCGTTGTTCTTGATGGTCTGGTCGCCGTGAGGCATGGTGTTGATGGCGGCGGCGACGTACTTGCCGCCCGCGATCAGGATCACGGCCCGGGACTTCCAGGAATAGCCGCTGCCCAGCGATTTCAGCTTCGCGGTGTCGGCCTTGGTGGCGGGCTCCACGTCCGCGTGGTTGTGGCCGCCCATGCGCTTGATCTTGATGGTCAGGCCGCTCTTGATGTCGTAGATGTAGCCGTACTTGCCCTTCTTGAGCACGCTGGAGCCGCCCTTGTACCAGTCCATCTTCACCACCTTGGACTTCCAGGAGGACGGGGAGACCGAGCCGGACGCCTTGGCCAGCGCGGAGGTCTTCATGTAGCCCGTGACCTTGCCGCACTTGACCTTGGCCCAGCCCGACTTCACGGCGGTCACCGTCAGCGCCGTGCCTTTCTTGATGCTGACGCTGGCGCTCGAGGTGCTGGCGCGGCTGTAGAACTTTGCGGAGGATGTCTTGACCTTGGCTTTTACGCTCTTGGCGAGGGCGGGGGAGGCCATGGAGATGACCAGCAGCACCACCAGCACCATGCAGAGCGGCTTTTGTAAACGACGCAGCATGTTTGATAGCTCCTCTCGTGCAGAAGTTTTTCGAAAGTAAATATATTATATTACAAATTTATTTCAAAAGAAATACATTTGCTGCAAGAGTCGGAAGAAAGTCGAAACATTTTCATCAATGACCGCCGCTGGGCGGGGATTTTCGGGGAATTGGCCCGGTTTAACGCGATCCGGCGTGAAATCGGGCGCGAAAGCGTGCTATAATCCTCCCATGCGGGCGGCAAAATGTGAAAAAACACCGCGGGAAAGCCGGTAATTATGAAGATATTTGACGTGCACGTGCACATTTTCCCGGACGGCATCGCCGAAAAGGCGGTGTCCGCCATCGGAAATTTCTACGAGAACTTCAGCATGGAGTGCGACGGGCGGCTGGAGACGGCCATCCGCGTGATGGACGAGGCGGGCGTCACGCGCTGCTGCGCGCACTCGGTGGCCACCACGTCGCACCAGGTGGAACGCATCAACGCCTTCGTGATGGAGGCCCACCGAAGGTATCCGGAGCGCATCGTGCCCTTCGCGGCCATGCATCCGGCGCTGCGGGACGTCCGCGCCACCGCGGAGGCGGTGATCGCCGCGGGCTTCCGGGGCGTGAAGCTGCACCCGGAGATCCAGGGCTTCCGGATCGACGCGCCGGACGTGCTGGACATGCTGGCGCCCTTCGAGGGCAAGCTGCCGATCCTCTGTCACTGCGGGGACTACCGCTATGACAACTCCAGCCCCGCGCGGCTGAAGCACGTGCTGCGCACCTTTCCCAGGCTCACGCTGATCTGCGCCCACCTGGGCGGGTGGACGGTGTGGCGGGAGGCCGCCCGGCAGCTGATCGGCGAGGATGTGTACGTGGACACCTCCTCCGCGCTGTTCGCCCTCAGCCCGCGGGAGGCGGTGGACATCATTCGCGGCTACGGCGCGGACCGCGCGCTGTACGGCACGGACTTCCTGATGTGGAGCCCGGTGGGCGAGCTCGCGCGCTTCGATCGCCTGGACCTGACCGACGACGAGCGGGAGCGCATCCTGTGGACCAATTCCCAGCGTCTCTTCCCGGAATAAGGGTACTTGCGCAACAAAACCGTGACTTTTTTTCAAAATCTCCCGGCGGCGTTTGACGCGGCGTCTCCGGGCATGTATAATGAATGTAAGTTTGCGGAGAAAGGGCCCATGGGCCTTGCCATACGAGAGGAGCATGCATCATGGCCAGAAGTGGAAAGAATCGCCCCTCCATCCTCAACTGGATGGGCACGCTGATCCTGTACGCCATCCCCGGCGTGAACCTGATCTTCCTGATCCTGTCCGCGATATTCGCGAAATCCGCGGCCAAGCGCAACTTTGCGGTGGCGGGCATCCTGCTGATGGTGCTCTGCCTGATCCTCACCTGCGCCGCGTTCGCCGTCTTCCCGGACTACTTCACCAAGCTCGGCGAAGCGATTCGCGAGGCGGGAAAGGTCGCGCCCTTCTGACGGGTGCGGCGCGACACAGCGACGATTTGGACCTCCGATGGACATCGGCGGTCCTTTTTTGTGCCCGGATTCACCGGGGCGCATCGGCTGCATACACTGTCCCGCAAGGAGGTCGTGGCATGCAGAATTCCATCGACGCGCCGGAGGGGCGCGAGCACACCGTCACGCTGGCCGGCCGCAAGCGGCTGAACATCACCGGCGTGGAGGACGTGGACTGCTTCAACGAACAGGTGGTGGTGCTGAAGACGCCGCCGGGCACGCTGACCGTCAGCGGCGCGGCGCTGAACATGTCCCAGCTGAACCTGGAGGACGGCCGGGTTTCGCTGGAGGGGGAGGTGGACGCGCTGGAGTACACGGGCGGAAGGAAGAAGGGCGGCCTGCTGGGCCGGGTGTTCCGCTGACATGCTGTTCTCGACCGTCGGACAGGGCTGGGTGTTTCTGTGGATGCTCTCGGCGGGCGCGGCGATCGGCGCCTGGTACGCCGTCCTGGCGGCGCTGCGGCGGCTGCTCTGCGCGGGGCCGTGGCTGTCCCTGGCGGCGGACATCGCCTTTGGCGCCGGCGCTGCGGCGATCTTCTGCCTGGCGCTGGTTACCGCCAATTACGGGCGCCTTCGCCTGTATGCCGTCCTGGCGGCGCTGGCAGGCTTCGGGCTGTTCACGGCGGGGGTTTGCCCGCCGGTTCGCCGGGCCGCGCGGGCGCTGGCGGGGGCTGCCCGTCACATTGTTGTCACAATCAGTCGAAATCGTTGGATGAAAGTCATATTTCGATGACAGGAAACGCGCGAATCATGTCGAAAACTATGCGTGTATACCTATGCAGGTGGGATCCCTGCGGGATGTGCGAAAGAATGCTGTGGGAGGGGATGCCTGTGCGACGCAGAGCCACGCCGAAGTTCTGGGCGTTTCTGATCGCGATGACGGTCGTCGTGTTCGGCCTCAGCTTCCTAGTCATGCAGCATCGCTACGCGCAGGGCGTGGCGCAGCTTCAGCAGGTGAGGGCCTATCGCGACCAGCTGACCCTCGAGGTCCAGGACCTGAACGACCAGCTCGCCTATGCCCAGACCGACGACTTCATCATGCGGGCGGCGCGGGACCAGCTGGGCATGATCCTGCCCGGCGAGGTGCGCTACGTGAACAGCGCAAACTGAGGAAAGTACGGGCATCCTTTGACGGGATTTTTCGCGCGCAGCGGAAATCCCGATTTTTCTATTCAGATGAGCGGGAGGATACAGAGATGGAAGCCAGGAGGATTTTCGGCTTTATCGGCTGCGGCAACATGGGCGGCGCGATGGCGGCGGCGACCCGGAAGGCCGTGCCGGGGGAGGACATACTGCTGAGCAACCGCACCCGGGCCAAGGCCGAGGCGCTGGCGGAAAAGCTCGGCGCGGAGGTCGTGGACAACGAATCCGCCGCGGCGCGCAGCGACTTTCTGTTTCTGGGCGTCAAGCCGCAGATGATGGCGGGCATGCTCTCGGGCATCCGCGGGGCCCTCGCGGCCCGGAAGCGGCCCTGCGTGCTGGTGACCATGGCGGCGGGGCTGACCATGGCGGCCATCCGGGAGATGGCCGGGGTGGACTTTCCCGTGATACGGATCAATCCCAACACCCCCGCGGCCATCGGCGAGGGCGTGGTGCTGTATTGCGCCGACGGCGTGGACGGGGAATCCATGGCGGCGTTCCGGGCGGCCATGGCCGGCGCGGGCCTGCTGGACAGTATCGACGAGTCCCTGATGGACGCGGGCAGCGCGGTGGCCGGCTGCGGCCCGGCCTTTGCGGCGATGCTGATCGAGGCTCTGGCGGACGGCGGCGTGGCCTGCGGCCTGCCCCGGGCCAAGGCCCAGGCCTACGCGGCGCAGATGCTGCGC
>JAFWBZ010000357.1 GCA_017537105.1 Clostridia bacterium
CCGTTGACGGCCTTGACCTCGCCGGCATCGGTGAAGAACGAGGTGTGGAGGTCCTTGACCTCAAGAAGTGCCATGGTCTGTCCCTCCCTACTGGTTGAGCTTGGGGTCGAACGCGTCGCGCAGGCCGTCACCAAAGAGGTTGAGCGACAGCACGATGAGCGAGATGACGATTGCCGGGATCACCAGGCGGTAGGCGTAGCTGGTGATGCCGTTGAGGGCGTCGGAGGCGAGGCTGCCCAGGGACGGCATGGGGGCGTTGACGCCCAGGCCGATGAACGACAGGAAGCTCTCGGTGAAGATGGCCGAGGGGATCTGCAGCGCCACCGAGATGAAGATGACGGACATGCAGTTGGGCAGGATGTGCCTGCGGATGATGCGCCCGGCGGGCGCGCCGAGGGCGCGGGCCGCCAGCACGTATTCGTTGGTCTTGATGGACAGGATCTGGCCGCGCACCAGCCGCGCCATGCCCACCCAGTACAGCACGCCGAACACGATGAACAGAGAGATCATGTTCGGGCCGATCTTGCTGAGCGCGCTGCCCTTCAGCGCGCTGCCGAGGATCTGGTTCATGACCACGGAGAGCAGGACGACCATCAGCGTATCCGGCAGCGAATAGATGATGTCCACGATGCGCATCATCACGATGTCCACCTTGCCGCCGAAATAGCCGGAAATGGAGCCGTAGAGCAGGCCGATCACCAGCACGATCAGGCTGGCAAACAGGCCGACCACCAGAGACACCCGGGCGCCGTAGATCACGCGGATGAAGTAGTCGCGGCACAGCTCGTCGGTGCCGAAGATATGCGGGAAGATCTCCTGCCCCTCCTCGATGGCCTTCAGCTCGTTCTTGGAGTAGGTGAAGGGCGCCAGGTTCTTGGCGGTCTTGTCGCGCTTGCCGTTGACGGTGATCATCTGCTCGTAGCTGTAGGGATAGAACATCGGCACGACGATGATCGTCACCACCAGGCAGAACAGCACGATCAGACTTGCAATGGCCAGGGGATTCTTCTTGAGCTTGCGCATGCCGTCGCGGAAGAACGTGGTGGACTCGCGCATGATCTCGTGCTGGGCCTTCTCCTCGTCGGTCGCCCTTTCGAACTTCTTCAGGTCGATCTGGAGGCTGAGGAGGTTTTTCCGGGGAAGCTTGTCTGCATTGTACGTCATTTCCTCAGCCCTCCTCAATCAAAGGTAATCTTCGGGTCGACCAGCTTGTACACCAGGTCGCTGAGCAGTGTGGCCACGACCATCAGCACCGCCAGGAAGATCGTGGTCGCCATGATCATCGGGTAGTCCTGGTTGTTGATGGAGCGCACGAACTCCGTGCCCAGGCCGCCGATGGTGAACACGGTCTCCACCACCATGGAGCCGGTCAGGATGTAGGCCACCATGGGACCGACGTAGGTGACGACCGGAATCAGCGCGTTGCGGAGCGCGTGCTTGAAGATCACCAGGGCTTCCCGCACACCCTTGGCCCGGGCGGTGCGGATGTAGTCCTGCCCCAGCACGTCCAGCATGGAGGACTTGGTGAGTCGGGTGATGTAGCTCATGGGATACAGCATCAGCGAAATCACCGGCAGCACGTAGTTGGGATTCGAGGTCGAGAACACGCCCACCCACTTGAGCTGCAGCGCGAACACCAGCAGCAGTATCGTGGCCAGGATGAAGCTGGGCACCGAGACGAACAGCGTGGTCAGGAAGATGATCAGGCGGTCCGGCCAGTGGTTGCGGCAGAGCGCCGCGATCGAGCCCAGTATGAGGCCCAGCACGATGGCGCAGCCCGCCGCCATGCCGCCCAGCTTGGCGGAGACGGCGAATTTCTCCTGGATGATCTGCGCGATTTCACGGCCGGTTTTCAGCGAGATGCCGAAGTCTCCCCGGGAAAGGTTCTTCAGATAGATCAGGAACTGCTGTCCCACGGGCTTGTCCAGATTGAACCTCGCCTCCAGCGCGGCCTGCACCGCGGGATCAGGCGCCTTCTCCTTGGAAAACGGGCCGCCGGGAATCGCGTTCATCGCGAAAAACGTGATGGCCGATATAATGAATACGGTCACCACGGCCAGCAGCACGCGCTTTACGGTGTACTTCAGCATCCAAAACAACCTCTCTTTGGCCGGCCTATGCCGGCAAGCGTCATCGGGCAGCGCCGGTTCTGCAACGGGAAAGCCCGAAATCCCCTCTCGGACTCGCCCGGAACAACGGACACTTCCCCCGATAATATGGTGATTATATCACACGCCTCTCACAAAGTCCACTTTTTGCAACAAACTTAATCAGAAATGCCACGTTCGTCAACATTCAGCGCGCCCACGGCGGTTTGCTGCAAGTTGCGTCCAGAAATCCTGCATGATTTTCCCATCGCTCCCCGCGCACATAGTTCTGCGGCAGGGCCTCCGCACTCGCCCGGTATTGCCAAATACATTTGCGCCGTGCTATAATATGACAATCACACGCCGGCCCGATTGGAGGGAAACGCCATGACGCCGCTGTTTGATACGGATGTCCAGGTGCTGAAGCACAAGGTGTTGAAGGAAGTCGCCACGCTGGCGCTGAACGACGCGCTGAGCCCGCAGAACACGCTGGCCATTGCGGAAAAGATCGTCCCGGACGGCTCCAAGCCCACGCTGCGCTGCTGTATCTACAAGGAGCGCGCCATACTCAACCAGCGGGTCAAGCTGGCGCTGGGCGGTGATTCACAAAACCCGAATGTGGTGGAGGTCCTCCCCATCGCCTGCGACGAGTGCCCAGTGGACGGCATCGCCGTCACGCAGGCCTGCCGGGGCTGCATCGCCCACCACTGCATGAACGCCTGTCCCAAGGACGCCATCACCATCGTCAACCGGCGCGCCACCATCGACAAGGATCGGTGCATCGAGTGCGGGCGCTGCGCCGCCGCCTGCCCCTACGGCGCCATCCTGAAGCTGGAGCGCCCCTGCATCAAGGCCTGCAAGGTCAAGGCCATCTCCATCGACCCCGAAACCCAGAAAGCCGACATCGATCCTTCGAAGTGCGTCTCCTGCGGCGCCTGCGTGTATCAGTGCCCCTTCGGCGCGATCTCGGACAAGTCCTTCCTCACAAAGGCCATCGAGATCATCCGAAACTCCCAGGACAACCGGCGCTATCACACCTACGCGGTCATCGCGCCGTCCATCGCCGCCCAGTATGCCGACATCACCACCGATCAGGTGGTGGAGGGTTTGCTCAGGCTGGGCTTTTATGAGGTAGCCGAGGCCGCCTGGGGCGCGGACGCTGTGGCCTATCACGAGGCGAGAGAGCTGGTGGAGAAGGGCTTTCTGACCTCCTCCTGCTGCCCTGCCTTCGTCAGCCTGACCCAAAAGAACTACCCCGCCCTCGCGAATAAGGTTTCCCACAACCCCTCGCCCATGGCCATGATGGCGCTGTCCATCCGCAAGAAGGACCCGACCGCCGAGATCATATTCATTGGCCCGTGCATCGCCAAGAAGTACGAGACGCTCTACACCCCCTCCGGGGAAGCGGTGCGCTGCGCCATCACCTTCGAGGAGATGCAGGCCTGGTTCATGGCCGCTGAAATTGACCTGCGCGCATTGCAGGGCGTCAAGCTGACGAAGGCCTCTTCCTACGGCCGGGGCTTCGCGCGCTGCGGCGGCCTGGGGGACGCGGTGGCGGAGGCCATCCGGGAGATGGACGGCGCGGAGGGATTCGAGCTGCGCTCCGTATCCTGCAACGGCATGGCGGAGTGCAATGCGGCGCTGCTCAAGGCCTCCCGGGGCATCTTAAAGGAGAATTTTGTCGAGGGCATGGCCTGCGACGGAGGCTGCATCGGCGGCCCCGCCTGCCTGAGCCACAGCGCGAAAAACCGCTTGCAGTTCCAGAAGTACGAAAAGCTGGAGACCGGCCGGACCATCGCCGAAGCCGTCGGGCAGTTCGACATGCCCGACAACGCCTGACCGCGCGTCTCCACCGGCATTCCGCCGCACTGTGCCGGAGCTTTGCGCCCTTCGACGGCGGAAAACCTTTGCGCCTTTCTTCCGCCCCCCGGACCGCCGATGCGCCAAAGCAGGGATTTTCGCCGTTGCAAAAAGCGGATAGATCGGATATAATGGTGCACATAGAAACGGAGATGAAATCATGTTCAACATCGGCCTGGGGGAGATCCTTCTCGTGCTCGTGGTGGCATTTGTCATCGTCGGGCCGGACGATCTTCCCAAGGTCGCACGCTGGCTGGGCCGGCAGCTGCGCAGGCTGCGCACGCTGATCCGCGATATCAAGGCGGAGACCGGCTGGGACGAGGTGGAAAAGGAGGTCCGGGAGGTTCAGCGGGACGTCAAACAGACCATGCGGGAAATGGACGTCACCGCGGATCTCAAGGACGCCGTGAAGGACGTTCAGGGCGAGCTCAAGGGCATCTCCCGGGACATGGAAAAGGACGTGCGGCAGCTGGACCGCGAAATGAAGCAGGACGCCCAGGCGATGGACCGCGAGGTCCGCGAGGCCCTGCGCCCGACGGACGAAGCGCGGCAGGAGGCCGGACGAGCTGTCGAAAATCTGGAAAGCGCATTGGACGCCGCCAGGGACGCGGCGATGGACAAATGAACGAGGAGGTACGCTTATGAAACTGGGAACCACGGAAATCATCCTGATCATCGTATTGGCGCTGGTGGTGTTTGGCGGCGGCAAGATCGCCGGACTGGGCGGCGCGCTCGGCAAGAGCATCAAGGACTTCAAGAGCGCCGTGAAGGAAGACGAGCCCGAGAAGGATAAGGATTCCGGCAAGGATGAAAAGAAGGCATAAGGCGCAGGCGGGCGAACTGTCCGGCGCGAGCATCCCCGAAGGCGCACAGCCCGCGGACGTGGAAACTCCCGATGTCGTCGCGCCCGAAGCCGCAGAGAAAGCGGCGCCCGTGAGCGACGCCGCTTCCTCCACTCCGCAGGGCGACGGCGCCGGATCGCCCGAGCCGCAACAGGGCGAAGCTGAAGAGGCTCCGGAGGAGGCGCTTTCCCTGCGGGACCACCTGCTGGCGCTTCGCAAGGTGATCGTCGTCTGCGTCGCCGCCGTCGGCGTCGCCTTTTTGGCGTCCTTCTATTTCATCATCGACCCGCTGATGCAGTGGATCACCGCGCCCATCGAGGCACGGGGCGTTCAGGTGATCTACACCGCGGTGAGCGAGGCGCTGACGACGAAGCTGAAGGTCGCCCTCGTGACGGCCGTCGTCATCGCCTTTCCGGTGATCATCTGGCAGGTATGGGGGTTCATCAAGCCCGCGCTGTATCCCAGGGAGCGGCGCTCCTTCCGCATTTTCTTCTTCTTCGCGCTGGTGCTGTTTCTGATCGGCATCGTGTTCTGCTATGCCTCGGTGTTCTTCCTGGCGATTGACTTTTTCATGGTCTCCGGCGAGGGACTGGCGACGCCGATGCTGTCGCTGGACAAGTACATCAACTTCCTGTTCGGCTTCCTGCTGCCCTTCGGGGTGGCCTTCATGCTGCCGGTGTTCATCTACATCACCACCCGGGTGGGCCTGACCACGCCGGAGATGCTGATCCGCAAGCGCAAGTATGTCATCCTGGGCATCTTCGTGCTCGCGGCCATCCTCACCCCGCCGGACGTGGTCTCCCAGATCATGCTGGGCATTCCCATGCTGCTGCTCTATGAGGTGGGCATACTGGTCTCCCGCACGGTCAAACGGAAGGAACGGGCGTAGGCCGGGACAAGAAAAATGCCGGGGCGGAACCACATTGCGTGTGTTCCGCCCCGGTATTATTTTGGAAAATCTCCCTGTCACAGGCGCTGCAGGCACAGGGGCAGCTCCATGCGGTGGGCCTCCAGCAGCGCCCGGTCCCGCAGGATGGCCTCCGCCGGGCCGTCGGCAACGACGTGTCCACCGGAAAGCAGGAGCACGCGGGAGCAGGTGTCCAGAATCATGTCCAGATCGTGCGAGGCGATCAGGCGGGTCTGTTCCATTCGGCCGATGGCGCGAATCACCGTGCGCCGGTTTACGGGATCCAGCGTCGCGGAGGGCTCGTCCATCAGAATCACCGAGGGGCGCATGGCCAGTATGGTGGCGATGGCCGCCATGCGCTTTTCGCCGCCGGAGATCTTGTGATTGTAGCGATTCCGCAGGGCCTCGAGGCCCAGCTCCGCCAGCACCTCGTCGGCCCGGGCCTCCGCCTCGGCCCGGGGCATGCCGTAGTTGCAGGGGCCGAACACCATGTCCTCCAGCACCGTGGGCATGAACATCTGGTTGTCTGAATCCTGCAGCACATAGCCCACCCGCCGGCGCACTTCCGCCAGGTTTTTCTTCTCCACCTCGAGGCCGTCTACGCGGAGGGAGCCGTTGTGGGGCAAAAGTCCCAGCACCAGTTGCATCAGGGTGGACTTGCCCGCGCCGTTGGCGCCAATCAGCCCGACGCACTCTCCCGCATGAATGGAGAGGCTCAGCCCCTCCAGCACGGGGACGCCACGCTCGTAGGAAAAGCCCACGTCTTCAAAGACGATCATGTCCGTCACCTCACGAAGAGGCCGCCCAGCAGCCTCGGCAGGTCCACGCCGCGCGCCAGCGCGATGAATGCGGCGGATGTCGCCATGTAGACGGCGCTGTCCCGCCGGAAGGGTGGAATGGCGACGTAGTGAAAGTGGTCGTGAAAGCCCCGCAGCAGCATGGCAGAGTAGAGCTCCTGGGCGCGGTCCATGCTGCGCAGCAGCAGCTGTCCCAGAAACGAGCCCCAGGCGGAGATGTGCAGGCCCCGCTGCCCCGGCGCGCGCAGTGCATAGGCCTGGGACATGGCGGAAACCTCGTCCACCAGCACGCCCACATAGCGATAGGTCAACAGCAGCAGCGTCACCAGCACGCCCGGCACGCGCAGCCTGCGCAGCGAGGCGCACAGCGAATCCATCCGGGTGGTGGCCACCAGCAGGAAGGACGCCATCAGCGCCAGCACGCCCTTGAGCATCAGCGTCAGCATGGAAATCACGCCGCCGGGCACGGCGACAGTTCCCACGCGCAGCGCGACCGCGCGGTCCAGAAACGGATTGGCCACGCCCACCGCGCACACCAGCGGCAGAATGACCCGCAGCTTGTAAAAACAGGTGGACACCCGGATGCCGGACAGCTGAAACAATGCCAGCGGATAGAGCAGCATCGCGAACAGTCCGGTCAGCGCATACTTCGGGAAGGACATCACCGCCAGGATGTAGCCCACCGCCACCAGCAGCTTGGCCAGCGGATGAAGCCGGTGCACCGGCGAATCCTGTGCGGCCAGCTCCTCCATTGCGCGGAGCTCCCGGCCCGCCCTCAAAACCCTGTCCATAGAATTCCAAACCCCTTGTGACAGCGGCGGGGGCGACCTTCGCCGCCCCCAGCCGTTCCGATATCGTAAAAACCGTCAGGCCTTCCTGCGCCTGCGGAAGAAGCCGCCCAGCGCGCACAGCGCCACCGCCAGCGCCGCCACGATGGCGGAGCCCAGCAGTCCAGACACCGTGGTGCCCGCAGGGCTTTCGCTGTCCGCAAAGGCGTAGTCCGGCAGGAACGCGGTCTTCTCCTGAATGGCCTCCGCGGCGTCCGCCGCCGCGCTGGAGACGCCGTACGCCTCCTCGTCCAGGCCCATATTCGCGCTGTAGCCTCCGTCGGCATTGCCGAAGATCGACCACTCGAGGCCGTCGGGGTTGCCGCTGGCCGCCAAGCTCAGCACGCCGCCCACCAGCGCGGCGACCACCGCCAGCGTCACCAGCGTGGAGCGAAGCGTCCACCGGGACGCACCCGCCTGCGCATCGCCCGCGTCCATCAGCAGCTCCGGCCGGGTCTCATGTACAAACAGCAGCACCGCCGTGGTGATGAGGCCTTCCACCAGGCCGATGGCCAGGTGAATCGGCAGCATGATCTCCGCAAAGGCGCCGAAGGGCAGCTCGGTGATGCCGGAGGCCGTGGTCTCGATGACCACGGACAGCGCGCCCAGCCGGAGGGTGATCACGCATCCCAGAATGGAGGCCAGCGCGATGCGCGCCCGGCTGCCTCCCCGGTCTCCCAGGCCGGAAAACAGCCTGGAGCGCATGATGGGCCGCCAGATCAGATAGTATCCGACAAAGCAGCCATAGAAGGCCATGTTCCAGATGTTTGCCCCCAGCGCCAGCAGGCCGCCGTCGGCAAAGAACAGACATTGTGTGACTAGGACCACGATCATCGACAAAAAGCCCGCCTGCGGCCCCAGCAGCGCAGACAGCAGCATACCGCCGCACAAGTGGCCGGAGGAGCCGGTCCCCGGAATGGTGTAGTTGATCATCTGCCCGGCGAACACCAGCGCCGCGGTGACCGCCATGGTGGGCAGCTTCGCCGCCGCATCGTCCCTCCGCAAATCCCGAATGGAAAGGCCCGCAGCCGTTCCGGAGGCCGCGATCATGACCGCCGCCACGCCCGGCGCCAGCAGCGCATCCGCCATATGCATGGATAATTTCCCTCCCCCACTGTGATACCTCGATTATATCACGTGAGGATTCGGGCGCAAGCTCCCCCGGGGGATACAAATTGCACTTTTTCAATCGCCTGTGCGGCTTGAATCGGCGTCGTACCCCTCCAGAAAGCTGTGCAACTCTCCCCGGGTCTTCCAGGCGGGAAAGGTGTCCAGGTTGACGGCGTGTATGGCGTTGAAGATGCTCTTCTCGATGTCGGGATTGTCCCGCTTGAGCTGCTTAAGCAGCAGCTTGATCTCCTGCCGCTTGGAGGCGTGGATCTCCTGGGCGGCGTGTTCGGTAAACCGGCAGGCGCACTGCAAAAACTCCAGGCCGTTGTAGTTGCGCCAGGCGATGATGTGGTCCTCGTGCACGCAGTACAGCGGACGGATCAGCTCCATTCCCGGAAAGTTGGTGGCATGCAGCTTGGGCATCATGCCCTGCAGCTGGGCGCCGTAGAACATCGCCATCACGGTGGTCTCGATGACATCGTTGAAGTGGTGGCCCAGCGCGATCTTGTTGCAGCCCAGCGCCCGGGCCTGGATGTACAGGTGGTCCCGCCGCATGCGGGCGCAGAGGTAGCAGGGGTTTTCCTCCGCCCCGTTGGCCACCTCGAACACGTTGCTCTCAAAGATCCGCACCGGAATCCGCAGCCGCTCGGCGTTGCGCTCGATCTGTGCGCGGTTGGCGGGGGCGTAGCCCGGGTCCATCACCAGATATTCCGCCTCAAAGGGCACGTCCGAAACCCGCTGCAGCTGCTGCACCAGCTTCGCCATCAGCATGGAGTCCTTGCCACCGGAGATGCACATGGCGATCCTGTCCCCCGCGTTGATCAGGCGGTATCGCTTCACCGCCGCGACAAAGGGCGTCCACAACTCCTTGCGATATTTCTTCTGTATGCTGCGCTCGATCAGTTGGCAGTCGTCCAGTTGGCGCTTCATTCCGCATCACCCAAATCCATGATAGTCCCCCGGGTGGCCGCTTGCAACCCGGAACAGATTAAGAAACGGCGGCCCGCATTGCGAACCGCCCGAACACGCCTGGGGAAAACCTTCACGCGCATCAATATTCGGTCTCCTGATACCGGGCCAGGAACTGCTTCGTGCGCTCCTCCCGGGGGTTGTTGATGATCTCGTTGGGATCGCCCTGCTCCACGATCACGCCACCGTCCATGAAGATCACCTGGTCGGACACGTCCCGGGCAAAGCCCATCTCGTGGGTGACGATGATCATCGTACGATCGTCGGTCTTGAGGCTGCGGATGACCCGCAGCACCTCGCCGGTCAGCTCCGGGTCGAGGGCGCTGGTGGGCTCGTCGAAGCAGAGGATGTCCGGCTTCAGCGCCAGGGCGCGAGCGATGGCCACGCGCTGCTGCTGGCCGCCGGAGAGCTGCCAGGGATAGTTGTCCATGCGGTTGGACAGGCCCACCATGTCCAGAAGCGCCTTCGCCTCGGATTCGATGCGCTCGTGCACCGCCCGCCGGTCGGCCCTGTACTCCGGCTGGTCCTTCGCCAGAAGCTCCACCGCAAGCATCACGTTCTTCAGTGCCGTGTACTGCGGAAACAGGTTGAAGGACTGAAACACCAGCCCGAAGCGCAGCCGCTTCCGGCGCACCTCGCGCTCCCGCTGCGTCGCGGGGTCCGCGGCGTCAAACAGCGTCTCGCCGCCCACGCGAATCGCGCCGCCGTCCGGACGCTCCAGGAAATTCAGGCACCGAAGCAGCGTGGTCTTTCCGCTGCCGGAGGAGCCGATGATGGACAGCACCTCGCCCTTTTCCATGGTGAAGCTGATGTCCCGGAGCACCTCGGTGGCGCCAAAGCTCTTTTACAGGGATTGTACTTCCAATATCGACATGCGATCACACCTTATAATAGCCCAGTTTCCGCTCCACCCATCCGAACAGCAGCGTGAGGATGCCGTTGCAGGCGAGGTAGTAGACGCCGGTGAAGAACAGCGGCCAGATGGCGCCGGAGATGCCCATGCTGCTCTTCATGAAGGCCTGCCCGGCCCAGATGATCTCCTGCAGCGCGATGATCCGCGCCAGCGAAGTATCCTTCACCAGCGTGATGATCTCGTTGGACATCGGGGGCACGATGCGCTTGATCACCTGGGAGAGCTTCACGTGAAAGAAGATCTGCGCCCGGGTCATGCCCAGCACCAGCCCGGCCTCCTCCTGCCCGATCGGCACCGACTGTATGCCGCCGCGGTAGATCTCGGAAAAGTAGCAGGCATAGTTGAGGATGAAGGCCGCGGAGGCCGCCGCAAAGCGGCCCGCCTCGCCGCCGCCCCAGATGGGCTTGTGCAGCACGATGCCGGGAAAATAGAAGATGATGAGCAGCTGGATCATCAGCGGCGAGCCGCGGACGATCCACACCAGCACGCGGCTGAACACGCTCACCGGTTTGAACCGGGACATGGACCCGAAGGCGATCACCAGCCCCAGGGGAATCGCGCCGATCAGCGTGACGAAGAAGAGCTTCAGCGTCTGCAGGAAGCCCACGTTCAGCGATCGGATGACGATGGGGAACTGTTGTAGAAATAGCTGCATGGCGACACGTCTCTCACTTGATTTCGGTTTACCGGGACACAAACGCCCGGAGACCGTTCCGTGGAACGGCCTCCGGTGTTCCGAGTCTCCTGTCTGTTACTGCGCGATGATCGCGGCCTGCACGCCGTAGGTCTCGGCGACGGCCAGCATGCTGCCGTCGTCATAGGCGGCCTTCAGGAAGTCGTTCAGCGCCGCGGCCAGATCGCTTCCCTTGCGGAAGCCCGCGCCGTACTCCTCGCTGTTCAGGCCCACGGTGTAGGTCAGGTCCGGGTAGCCGGTCCCCTCGCCCACCATGGCCGCCGCCATCAGGCTGTCGATGACCGCCGCGTCGGAGGTGCCGGCGGCGACTTCCATCAGCGCGTCCGCCTGGGTGGCCACTTCCGTCTTGTTGGCGATGCCCAGCCCGTCGATGACCTCCTCGCCGGCGGAGCCGTTCTCCACGGCGATGGTCAGTTCGGCGATGCTCTCGGCGCTCTGGTACTGGTCCGCGACGTCCGCGGGCACGATGACGACCTGCGCGTTGTTGGCATAGGCGTTGGAGGTCTCCATGGCCGCCTTGACGTCCTCGGTCAGGGTCATGCCGTTCCACACCACGTCGATGGACTTGTTGTCCAGCTCCATGATCTTGTTGTCCCAGTCAATCTCGATGAACTCGGCCTCGACGCCCAGGCTCTCCGCGAAGGCCTTGGCCAGATCGGCGTCAAAGCCGATCCACTCGCCGCTCTCGTCCTTGTAATCCATGGGCGCGAAATCCGTGATGCCCACGACCAGCTTGCCGTTGGCCTGCACATAGGCCAGGTCGCTGTCCGCCTCGGCCAGGCAGACCGCGCTCAGCAGGAGTACCAGTGCCACCAGGATGGATGCAATGCGCTTCATGTTGATCTTCCTCCCGAATCCAATGTTGTATGCATAATAATATCACATTAATACGCTAAAGTAAAGCTGGCGCAGCAGCGACCCCAAAATTTAACGCGGTGCCGCGACACCGAAATGTCGCAGCTGGGTATAGGCGTCGCGCGGATCGCGGTACTCGTGCCAAAAAGCACCGGACGGACGCCGCATTGGCGCCCGCCCGATTTGAACAACGATTCCCCCGGTGTTCTCAGGGATTCCGCACCACGTCGCAGCGCAGCGCATTCCCGTCGACATAGGTGTAGAGGGTGATCGTGCCACTGCCGGTGTACCGGAAGGAAAAGTCCCGGCCCGCCTTGTAGTCGGTGACGATGGCATCGGCAGAGCTGTCCACGTAGTGCTGGTTGTACTTCTTGCCATAGGTCGATTTCTCGAGGATGGCGATGTCCTCCATGTTCTTGACAGCCAGCCAGATCACGCTGGCCACCTGGGCCACGCCGCCGCCGGTCACCCGCACGCCGCGCCCGTTGGTGGCACTGATGTAGCCGTACTGCGACGTGCGGGGACCGACGATCCCGTTGAACGAAAACACGTCTCCCGCGCCCAGCGTGGTATCGTAGATGCTCCCCGCGGCCAGGCGGACGTTGTGGGCCGTCTCCTCGTCGTCGCCGAAGGGGATGCCGGCGGTGATGGTCTGGGTCACGGCGGGCTGCGCCGTGGGCTCCGGCGTGATCCAGCCGTCAAACCACCCGCCCTCTGACGCGCCGTCGCCCAGGGTGATGTCGCAGTAGAGGTAGCTGCCGTTGGTCCACATCTCGATCAGCATGTCGGAGGCATAGTTGGTAAAGCGGAAGTCCGTCCCGGCACTGTAGTCGGTGATCACGGCGAGGCTGCCGTCGGACACGTATTTCTCCTTGAAGCGCCCGCCATAGGTGGACAGTTCGTCGAAGCGGACGCTGCCCTGCACCTCCAGCAGCGCCAGGTACAGCGTGGTCGCCACCTGGGACACGCCGCCGCCGGTGACGTTCACGCCCCTGCCGTTGGCGGCAGACCGATAGCCCCGCGCCTGGGTGCGCGCGCCCACCACGTCGTTGAAGGAGAAGGTCTCCCCGTAGGCGACCCGCATGCCGTTGACCGCGCCCATGGCCAGGTGGATGTTGTTGAGCTTGTTCTCGCTGGAGCCGGACAGCGACGTGCGCGCGCTGGCGGATTCCGCGGCCAGCGCCGCCGGGCAGGCCAGCGCCGACAACAGCAGCGAAAGCGTCAACAGCCACAAAATCATCTTCCTCATCTTTGCACCCTCCCTTCGCGGGTATTGCGTCCCGGATTGTTTTCCACCCTTTGACGGGATGGGTTGAAAAAAAGTTCCCGGTTGCCCGGGAACCATTCATGCGCTCAGATAGATCTCATCATAGGCGTCGTCCTGCCGCACGTGCAGCCGGTTCAGCTTGATCATCTCCAGCAGCGCCAGGAACATGGTCACGACCTCCTGCCGGGTGAACTCCTCGTTGAACAGCTCAGTGAAGGTGCAGCCCCCGCCCCGCAGCTTGCGGGAAATGCGCGCCATGCAGTTGGCGACGGTGTGGGCGTCGCGGCGGATCTCCCGGCTGGCCATGCGGTCGGCGGCCTCGCTCCGGGCCGCCCGCTCCAGCACCCGTCGATAGGCGCGAATCAACTTCTCCATCGTCAGGCCGGTGATCTCGATGTTCGGCGGCGGCAGCGGGTATTCCTCGGGCAGCTTGGTCAGCAGCGCCCGGGCCTCTTCCTCCAGCTGATGCATCCGGGCGGAGACCTCCTTGAACTGGCGGTATTCCTCCAGCTGTTTGATCAGCGCCTCCTCCGGGGACAGCTCGTCCGGGTCCTCGGGCTTGGGCGGCTTAGGCAGCATGGATCGGGACTTGATCTCCAGCAGCGTGGCCGCCATCTGCAGGAATTCGCTGGCGGAGTCCATATCCAGCTCGTCCACCAGTCGCATGGTCTCCAGATACTGCTCGGTGATCTGGGAGACGAAGATCTCGTGAATGTCGATCTTCGCGTTGGAGATGAGCGTGAGCAGCAGATCCAGCGGCCCGTCGAACTGTTTCAGCGATACGATGTACGGCATGCGCTCACCTCGTCACGACATCAGGCCCATGGCCCTGAGCCCCATGGCCGCCAGATTGCCCGCGCCGTTGAGCACCTGGGTATCCACCCAGCCCAGCGCACGGCCCACCGCGCCGGACATCACCAGCAAGAACAGCGCGGAGGACGCGATGCGCGCCGTGTTGGGATTGGCAAACAGGCTGCGGCGCAAAAACAGGTCGTTCAGCACGTGATAGCCGTCCAACGGCGGCACCGGCAGCAGGTTGAACAGGCAAAGCACCAGGTTCGTCACCGCAAAGTAGCCCAGCATTTGAACCAGATATCCGGGCACCTCGCCAAATACCGGCGCCACCAGGTATTCCGAGGCGTAGGGCAGGTTTTGCAGCAGCTCCCGGACGGTCACATAGTAATAGCTGCCGTTCTCCAGGTTGAACAGGCAGTCCTCGCCCAGGTAGCTCGCGCGGCAGATGGCGCCACTGAGTTGATGGATGCCCGTAACAGGCACTCTGGCCAGCGCCGCGGCGAAGATGAAGAACAGCACCAGCATGGTCAGAACGAACAGGATCAGGTTCATCGTCACGCCCGCCACGGACACCTTCAGGTCGTCCCGGCGGTAATTCCGATAGTTGCGCGGGTTCACCGGCACGGGCTTTGCCCAGCCGTAGCCCACCAACAGCATCATGATCGTGCCCAGCGGGTCCAGGTGCTTCAGCGGGTTCAGCGTGAGGCGCCCCAGCATCTTCGCGGTATTGTCCCCGCACCGGTTCGCCACCCAAGCATGGGCAAACTCGTGGGCGGACAGCGCCAGAATGCGCCCCGGGAACGCCAGCAGGAAGATCACCAGCATGTGCAGCGGGTCGCTGAGAAATTCATCGATATAGGTCAGCAAGTCGGAAACCTCCGGTTCGTTTGATGGGATGCCACCATTATACTCGCTTTTCGCGGGAGATGCAAGCCGCGCGCCCGGCGTTGCAAGACCGCCCCGAATATGCTATAATATTGTCAATACAATCCGACCGGCGCAGGCCGGCGCAGGACAGGAGGCGGAAACATGGGATTCTTTTCCAATCCCCAGGAAGCTGAGCGTAAAGCCAACCTGAAGAAGATGGAGGACAAGCGCCTGGCCTTCGCCCAGGCGATGGAGACCCGGGGCTTCAAGCCCGAAAAGATGCTCTTTTCCCAGCTGGACAACGGCGGCCTGCTGGCGGTGTGCCGCTTTGAAGGCCGGCAGTGGCTGATCCTCGGACCCGGCTTCGGCGAGGACGGTGAATTCGAGCTGGAGGGCTTCGACCGCCTTTCCGTGCGCGCGGAGGAGGTCCGGGTGAAGTCCGAGGGCATGGGCGGCATGTTCGGCTTTGGCAAGAAGGGCCAGCACGGCGTGGAATACCACATCGCCCGCGCGGACGGCAGCGAGGTCGTCATGCCCTTTGTCGCCGGGCGAAACGCCTGGGCCGAGTACGTGCTGCCCAAAAACCCGCTTCTGAGCACCCGGCGCCGCCGCGGAGACGCCAACATCGTCTGGGATCTGAAGCCCATCGACGGCGGGCAGCTCCAGAAGATCCTGGAGACCGCCGAAGCATACCTCAACGCGTAAAGCATCATCGACAAGTACAGGAGGTTCCGCCATGGCTGCCGCATACGACCCTTCCTGGCCCGAAATCCTGCGCGAACAGGACGAAAGGCTGCACTTTGACGCACCCATCTCCAACGACGACGCGCTGACCCTCGGCCTCTACGCCGTGGAGCAGGCGCGGGCCTTCGGGCATGCGTTCTCCATCCGCGTCATCTGCAACGGGGCGATTTCGTTCTCCCACCACATGACCGGCGTGGGCCTGGAAAACGACTGGTGGATGGACAAGAAGCTGAACACCAGCCGCGAGACCGGCATCAGCACGCTGCGGCTGTTCTCCGAGGTGCAGGCCGGTCTGCGTCCTCGCCCCGCGTTCCTGGACAATCTCTCCAGCTACGCCATCGACGGCGGCTGCGTGCCCATGCGCACCGCGGATGGCCACGTGTTCGGCTATGTGATCGCCTCCGGCGCGCCGCATCAGCTGGACCACGAGGTCGCCACCCGCGCCATCGCCCGCTTCCTGGGCGTGGATGTGCCCTCCGTGGCGGAATAGCCAATGGCTCACACAATCAAAATGAGGCCGTCCCTTTCTTTCGCGGGACGACCTCATTTTCATGCACATCAGCCGTAGATGAACTTGTGCAGCTGCTGCTTGTTGGCGTTGAAATCCAGCTTGATGCACCACACGCCGTCGTAGGTGCCGGACTGGAACGTATTGTCGGCGGGAACGCGGAACTGCTGAATGCTGTCCATGTCCATCTGCAGGCCCGCGGCGGCGATGGTCATCAGCTGGGTCATGTTCATATTCGTCTCGACGTTTTCCAACAGCTTCAGCACCACACCCACGATGGTGCCTGCGTTCTCCTGCTGGAGCCGCTCGGCAATCTGGGTGAGCACATAGCGCTGGCGCTGGGTGCGCTTGTAGTCCGAGTCGATCTTGCGGATGAGCGCGAAGGCCACCGCCTGATTGCCGTTCAGGTGCACGCCGTTGCCATACTCGCCCAGCTTTTCCATGCCGGACATGGAGGACAGGTCGAACAGGCCCTTGTTCAGCGCCTTCATCTCCGCCTCGGTCACGTCCAGGTCCAGCCCGCCCAGGATGTCGATGATATCGGCCATGCTGGACAGGTTCACCAGCGCGTAGTACTGCAGGTTCAGGCCGAAGCACTCGTTGATGGTGCGCATCGTCATCTGGGGACCGCCCACGACGCAGGCGGAATTCAGCTTCGCGGACTTCTGGTTGCTCATGGGAACCCAGATGTCGCGCATGAAGGAGGTCAGCTTGGCTTCCTTCGTCGCCAGATTGATGGACATCATGATCATCGAATCCGTGCGGCCGTAATTGTTTGTATACTTGACGTCGGTGCCCAGCAGCAGGATGTTCACCCAGTTGTCCGGCAGTCCCTCGGTCACGGCGAAGTCGTCGATGGTGTACATCACGTCCTCCGGCGCGGCCTGGGTGGCGCTCATCCACTCGGCGGCCTCTGCCTCGGCCTGCGAGGCATCCAGCTCGTCCTCATAGGGATTCTCCAACAGGTTGTCCGAGGAGGGCGTTTCCAGCGGAATGGCGTTTTCCTCCGCGGACGCGACGCCCGCCATCATAAGCGACAGCACCAGGGTCAATACAATTGCGATAATAGAAGCTTTTTTCACGGGTCTTTTCCTCCGTTTGGTGTAGGGCGCGAATACCATTTGCTTTTCGCCATTATAACAGCCCGCCGTGTTAAAATCAATCAAGGACCGCCGTTCCCGATAACTTGTCACAGAGTCATCACAATCCTGTCGAATTTGCACTCTGGCCGAATTTCCCACGGCCCTTCAATTCCTGCTTTCATACCCAAAAATGAAACGGCGCAACATTGCGCCGTTCCTCCGCAAGACTTTCCCTGCTTTACTCCTCCGGAATCAGCAGGCCGTAGGTGCCGTCGTTTCGGCGATACAGCACGTTCATCTTTTCGTTTTCGGAATTCATGAACAGGAAGAAGTTGTGGCCCAGCAGCTCCATCTGGGTGATGGCGTCGTCCACCTCCATGGGCTTCACGGCGAACTTCTTCACGCGCACGACATCGTAGCTGGCCTCCTCGTACACCGGCTCGACGACCTCCGCCGTCTCGGGCTTGGGCTCGCGCAGCTGCTTTCCCATCTTGGTGCGATAGCGGCGAATCTGGCTCTCCAGCTTGTCCACCGCGCGGTCGATGGAGAGGTACATGTCGTTGGAATTCTCCTCTGCGCGCAGGATCAGGCCGCTGACGCTCACCGTAATTTCTGCGATGTTCCTTCCGCCGCGCTGCTGCTTGAAGCGCACGATCGCCTCGGGCTCATGGCTGAAATAGCGCTCGAGCTTCGAAAGCTTTTTCTCTGTCCTGGCCTTCAGGCTGTCCGAAACAACGTCCTTGCCGGAATAGACAAACTTCATTTTCATCGCTCCTTTATATCGGAATGACGTTCGGTCCGCGCCTCCGCAACGCCGCGCGCAACCCTGTGAAACGTCTGGTAGTTACTATTCTGCATGCCCTTCCAATTTCCTGCCTGC
>JAFWBZ010000358.1 GCA_017537105.1 Clostridia bacterium
CATAGCAGGGCAGACTTGCGTTCATCATCCAAGGATTCAATATAGTTGATGAAACCCTCCGGAATATGATTCACGTCCATTTCATCGATGTCTTGTTTCCGATAGCAAGCCAACGCCATGTGCTATGTGCTCCTCCCTGTTGTAAAGGTCATTATTCTGCAAACTGGAACCGCACCTAACCACTAAATCTTCCAAAGCGCTCACAAGAAGGAATCTGATTCTTAAGACCCAGAAAACATGGCATCAAGAGCCGTCCCCGTTGTCACCCCCCGTTGTCACTCGTTGTCATGGAGTGGGCACGCCTCGCTTTCCTTGGTCTTCCTGTGCGCCATGGGGACAGGTGCCCCGGCACCTATCCCCGCGGCGCCAACTCGACCTCAATGGGTTCCTGGGCATAGACCTGGCAGCCCAGCCGCCAGCCTTCCTCCAGCTGGGCCTCGCTGAACCAAACGCGGTCCATCGTATTGATGGCGGTCTTTCCTTTGAGGATCCTGACCGCGCACTTGCCGCAGTTGCCCCGACCGCCGCACGCGGTCAGAATGTGGATATTCCGGCTGAGCAGATAATCCTGCAGGCGCATATTCGCCGGGCATTCTACAATCATGCTTTCCCTCTCCCGGACGCCGTTTCATTGTCCGCGCCGCCCCGCAATGTGTTTCTCCCTCAGCGCAGGCGTCCGTCGTAATCCGGGCCGTCCTCGGGGGACAGCGGGAAGCGGACGGGCCGCCGGTCCCTCTGGGAGCGATAGATGGCGGTGATCAGCTCCACGGTCCTGCGGCCGTCCTCCAGGGTGATGAGGGGCTGCCGGCCTTCCAGGATGGCGCGGAGGAAGTCGTCGAGCTGGACCTCGTGGAAGTAATGGGTCCCGTCGATGCTGCGGAAGAATTCGCGGTCCTCCCGCTGGTAGTCCTCCAGCCGGTCCTCCTCCCCCGCCACGGTCCACAGGTCGTTCACCGGCGGCTCGGCGATGCCGGACATGCCCGCGACGAACATCGCGCCGCCGTCGGTCTGCACGCCGATGCTCGCGCCGTTGCTGCCGTGCACCCGGACGTTGCCGAACAGCGCGGGGTTCTGGGAATTGCTGACGACGATGTTGCCGATGGCGCCGCTCTTGAAGCGGATCACCGCCGCGGCGGTGTCCTCGACCTCCAGCTCCGGGTGGTTCAGCGTGTCCCAGATGCCGTAGAGCTCCTCCACCTCGCCCATGTACCACAGCAGCAGGTCGATCTGGTGCGGCGCCTGGTTGATCAGCACGCCGCCGCCCTCCCCGGCCCAGGTGCCGCGCCAGGGGTCGCTGGCGTAGTAGGCCATGTCCCTCCAGCCGAGCATGTTCACGGTGCCCAGGATCGGCGCGCCGATCTTGCCCTCGTCGATGGCCCGCTTCACGCGCATGGACGGCCGGTAGAAGCGGCGCTGGCAGATGGTGGTGCCCACGGCGCCGCTCTTCCGCTGCGCGGCGAGTATGGCGTCGCAGTCGGCCAGCGAGGCCGCCAGCGGCTTTTCGATGGCCACGTGGACGCCGCGCTCCAGGCAGGGCACCGCAAACGCGGCGTGCAGCGGGTGCGGGGTGCAGATGGCCACCGCCTCCACCTCCGCCTCCCGGAGCATCGCGTCCAGGTCGGTGTAGCCCTTGACCCCGTACTGCGCGGCGAACGCCGCGGTCTTGTCCGGGTGGTGGCCCAGGCAGGCGACGAAGTCGCTGCAGGGGTTCTTCTGAAAGGCCATCGCGTGGAAGTGGCCGACCTTCCCGCAGCCGATGACCGCCGTTCGAATCTTTCGCATGCCGTCACACCTCCGTGCAGTCAAAGCAGATCTTGGTGAGCCCGTCCTCCCGATGGTAGATCCTGCGCATCCAGAGATCCCCGTCCCGCAGCGGGACGACCCTGGAGATCATGGCGTCCACGTTCACCTTGCCGGAGGCGATCAGCTCCAGGCACTCCGGATATTCCCCCGCCGAGGCGCAGGAGCCGAACAGGGAGATCTGCCCGGTGACGACCCGCTGCATCGGAAAGCGCACCTCCGGCGCCACGTTGCCGATCAGCACCACCCGGCCGCCGGTGCGGACGCTCCGGAGGCACAGGTTCACCGTGTCGTCGATGCCGGTGGCGTCGAAGGCGATGTCCACGCCGCCGCCGGACGCCTCCAGGATCATCTCCGTCGCCCGCGGGTCCGAGGACAGCACGCAGGCGTCCGCGCCGTTCTGCCGGGCGGCCTCCAGCCGGTCCCCGCTGATGTCCACGGCGATGATCTGCTTCGCCCCGAAGGCGCGCACCACCTGCAGCGTCAGAAGCCCGACGGTCCCGACGCCGATCACGGCGACCCGGTCCTCCGGGCCGACGGGCGTGCGCGTCGCGGCGTGGTAGGCCACCGAGAGCGGCTCCACCATGGCCGCCTGCACGTAGCTCACGCGGTCCGGCAGGCGGTACAGTATGCGCTCCGGGATGTTGACGTACTCCGCGAAGCAGCCGCTCCGGTTGTATTCCTCGCAGGACACGCCCAGCACCCTGCGGGAGGTGCAGAGATTCACCAGCCCCGCCCGGCACTTTTCGCAGTGCCCGCAGTAGATGGTGGAATCGAAGGTCACCCGGTCGCCGACCCGGTAGTCCCGGACGTCGCTCCCGCAGGCCTCGATGATGCCGGAGGCCTCGTGCCCCATGATGACGGGGGGACGCCTGCGGCCCGTGCTGCCGTCAAAGCCGTGCACGTCGCTGCCGCAGACCGAGCACGCCTGCACGTGCACCAGCACCTCGTCGCGCCCGATCTCCGGAACCGGCACTTCCTCAAAATCCAGTCTCCCGTACTCGTGCATTACCAGCGCTTTCATCGCGGATCCCGCCTCCTGTCGCGTATTCTCTTCCGCCGTTGCTTCGCCCTGCCCGCCGCCGACCGCCGCGCGCGGGGACCTTCACTGAGATTATACAATGGGAACGGAGCGCCGTCAAGGATGCGGCGGGCGCAAAAGCGGCTCTCCCGGCCTCACCCTCCCCCTCGCCCGTCTGCGGGGCGGGCCGTCTCCCGTCCGCCCTGCGCAGATTGCCCAATGGCGTCCGCCCGCAGATTTTGAACTTTTGCCCATTTGAAATTCCCGCCTCCGATTTGGTACAATGGGACCGGAGGCGGGAACAATGATTGGAGAAAACGTCAGCCACATCCGGTTCGGGGCGGGCAAGGTCACCGCGTTTGCCCCGCCGCGCATCGAGATCGCGTTCCTCGACGGGACCGTCAAAACCTTCGCCTCTCCGCAGTCCGTCGGCCGCTTCCTGCGGTTTGCGGGAGCGGAGGCGCAGGCGCGCGCGCAGCGGGATCTCGAACAGGCGGAGATGCTCGCCCGCGAGAGCGCCATGGTCCGGCTGCTGGAGGACCGGCAGCGGGCCGAGGAGGCCGCGCGGCAGCGCAGGGAGCTGCTGCACGACCGGAAGATCGCCGCGGCAAAGCGGACGGCGGCCCGTTCCGCGGCGGCACGCAAGATGAAGACAGGGGGATCAACGCCATGAAGAGGGTCATCGCGGCTTGTCTGCGCCAGACGCTGCACTTCCAGATCAAGGAGGACCTTCCCCGGGAGGAGGCCGCGCGCCTGGTCCGGACGGAGGTCGAGCACTACAAGGCCGGACTCGCCCGGAAGGGCGGACGGTACCGGATCGACAGCGAGGACGAACAGCCGGACGGCTCCGTGATCCTGAAGGTCCGGAAGCAGAATCTCAACACGCCGGTGGGCGAATACCTGGACTGACGGTACCGCACACCAGCACAGACAGGGGACGGTTTGCGCGTCCCCTTCATCAAAAGCATTACAACAGCCCCGGCGCATTCACGCCGGGGCTGTTGCCGTACCGCTTGTCAATTACCGGTATTACTTGTTTGCCGCAGCCTTTTCGCCAGCCAGCTTGCCAAAGGTCATGCAGTCGGCGATGGCGTTGCCACCCAGGCGGTTGGAACCGTGAATGCCGCCGGTGAC
>JAFWBZ010000359.1 GCA_017537105.1 Clostridia bacterium
CCACGGCATTTGCGCCGTCATTGCCCGAGGAGAGCATGAAGCCGTAGAGCAGGTCCCGGAAGGACAGTTGATCGCCGGGGAACACCGGCACCAGCGTGGAATCCGAGGGGATCTGCGCCGCCTGCTGGGGCACGATGACCGTCGTGCGCAGCGGCGAGACGATCAACCCCAAGGTGTACAACACCAATGTGATGCTCAGGCCCGATTCGAGCTACTACTACGCGGACTGCATCGGCATCAAGACCGGCACCCACAGCCTCGCGGGCAACTGCTTTGTCGGCGCGGCGGAGCGCGACGGCATACAGATGATCTCCGTCGTGCTGAAGTGCCCGCAGTCCAGCCAGAAGTGGGTGGATACCATCCGCCTCTTCGACTACGGCTATACGCGCTACAAGGCCTGCACGCTGGACCAGATGTTCGAATCCGCCCGGGACAGGATCGCCACAGTGATGGTCTCCAACGCCATCGAGACTGATCCCAGGGGCGGCGCGCTGGATCTGGATGTGGCGCAGATCAGCAATCCGGACTACATCCGCATGGTCCCACTGGACGACGAGGAGGCCATGGAGGATGCCATCGCGGACTTTGTCACCCGCTCGATGCTCACCATCACCCACAATCTGGTGGCCCCCGTTTCCGAGGGCGAGGTGGTGGGCCAGTTCCGCTACGTCGCCCAAAGCGGCGAGGAGATCACCGCGCTGCTGGTCGCCGGGCGATCCATCGAGGCGCAGCCTCCGAAGCTGACGCTCACGGACTTCTTCCCGTTCCTGAAGCACTTGCAGAATCCGCTGGTGCGGGCGCTGATCCTGGTCGTCCTCGGGCTGATCCTGCTGCTGATCCTGGCGGGCATCATCCGCCGGGCGAGCCGCCAGCGCCACCGCAGCGAGATCTACGAGGTGCGCCGGCGCGAACAGCTGCGGGAGGACCGGGAGCGCGAGCACCGCAGGCTGGACCGTCGCCGCCGGGAAAAGGCGGAGCAGCGTCGCCGTCGCCGCGCGCTGTACGACGACTATGAGGACGACGATTACGACGATTTCGATGATGATTACGACGACTACGAGGACGACTACGACGATGACGAGGACGACTACGAAGAGGTGAGCCCGCGCAGGCCCGGAAGGGCGAAGCGTCGCAGGTAGCCGCCGCTCGCGTCCCGCTTCGATTCCCTTGTATTCTTCTTGTCGACGGTGATTAAACATCCCCCTGTACGCCGATACTGGCAGTACAAGGGGGTGTTTTTTCATGAAGTGGAAGCAGCTGCAAGGCGCCGTTCAAAGGTGCGCGGGCGGGATGCGCAGGCGCGCCTCCATGGCGTGGAGGTGGGTGCGGAAGCGCATGACCCGGCAGCGGGCGATGCGGCTCGGCTGGTATGCGTCCCTGGCGGCGCTGCTTGTGCTGCTGGGCGCGGCGTCCTACGGCTACCGGAACCGGGATGCGAAGTCCGTGCAGGAGGCCATGGAGGTACCCCGGGAGGTGATGGTCCAGAAGACACCGGCGCCGGAGTGGATTCCCGCACCCTCGCCGGAACCGGAGCGATACGTTTGACCGGTGGAGGGTGAGATCGTGGGGGATTACACGCCGGAGGAGCTGGTGTGGTCGCAGACCATGGGGCAGTGGCAGAGCCACGCAGGCCTCGACATCGCGGCGGGCGCGGGAGAGGCGGTGGTCGCCTGTGCCGACGGCACGGTGTCCGACGCCTGGCGGGACCGCCTGTGGGGCAACGTCATCGTGATCGAGCATCCTGGCGGCCTGCAGTCCACCTACGCGGGACTGAACACGCTGGAACTGGTGAAGATGGGTGACGCGGTGAAAGCCGGGCAGGTCATCAGCAGTGTCGGCAACACCGCGATCTGCGAGGCGGATCTGCCGTTTCACCTGCACTTTGCGCTGGAGCGGGACGGAAAGCCGGTGAATTTCGCGGAGCTCCTGGCGAGTTGAGCATGGGTTGCATAATGACGTGCAATGGTGTATACTATCATTTGGATTATTCTATACAAATGGAGGATGCGTCAATGCCGAGGCTATGGGCGAGGATCATCAACAGGCACAGGATTGAGCGGCAGGCCACCTATGACTGCCAATACAGCGAGGTGGAGGAGGCACTCACCGAGCTATGCCGGGAGTTTGACATCCCGCGCCCGATCTGGCTGGAGAAGCACTGCAGGGAGTACGAGGAGTTTCGCCGCACGCAGTTCCTGCCGGAGCACTTCATGGAGGAAGTGCCCTTTCAGAAGCTGGAGATCGAATACCTGGACGATGACGACCGGTCGCGACGCAGCCGTGACCCCAGAAATCAGTTTGACGGATTTTGAAGTGTCCGGATCGCGATACAAAGGAGGGCAAATATGAAGCTTGTAAAGAAGTCCGTGGGTACAGTGCTCGCTTTGGCTGTCCTTTTCTCCGCGGCATCCGGGTTCACGGAGCCCGGATTTGAGGAGGTCAATTCCCTTGTCTTTGAAGAAGTCGAAGAGATAGAGGCATTCGAGCTTCCGTTGGAGGGAGAAAACCCAGACCAAGAGTCGGAGGAGATCATATTGCCCTTGACGGAAGCGGAGGAGGGCGAAACAATCGCCCCGCTCCCCAAAGAAGAGGATGTGCCAGAGCTCTCCGGGGAGTCCACAGCGCAGGAGAACGGCGCCGAAGGCGCGTCATCCGATGTCCCTCCAGCGGAGGGGGCCACCTGCGGGAATTCGGAGGCGGTTGGCATGCCGGACGATGAGGCACCGTTGGAGGACGGTGCTGTAGAGGGTGCGGAGGATTCTGCTGAATCGGAAACAGTTGGCAATGAGGATGACGAGGAAGGGGAGGGAACCTCTGAAGCGCCAGAGCCGGTGCAGGTTCCAGTGCCTCCGATCCTCCGCCTGACGTTTGCCAGTCTGAGGATCGGGCAGGGAGAGAAGTACCGTCTGGAGTGCGAATATGTCCCGGAGGAAGGCGAGGAGGAAGCACCGCTGACCTTCGCGAGTTCCAATAAAAAGGTGGTTTCCGTTAGCGCAGACGGCGTGATCAAGGGCGTCAAGCGAGGCTCCGCCACCATTACCGTGCGTGGCGGCTCGCAGACTGCGACGTGCGCTGTCAAGGTTTTGCGCCCGCCAAAGTCCGTCAAGTTGAATGCCGGCAGCGCCACGCTGGGGTATGACGGAGTGCAAAGCGCGGGCACGGCTTTTCAGTTGAAGGTCTCTTTGCCCTCTGGATCCGGTTCTGTGATCTACTATTCCGGCTACGACCCCTCCGTCGTGTCCGTCGATCGGCACGGGCTCGTCACGGCCTGTGGAACGGGCAAGACCACCGTCACGGCCCGCACGTTCAACGGAAAGAAAGCCAGGATTGCGCTGACAGTCCTGCCGGGTCCGGGAGAGGTGCACATCCGGCCGGAGGTGCTGACGATCGGGAAGGGCGATACCTACAGGCTTTCCGCCTCGATTCCCGAGGGAACCTTTTCCACAATTGCCTACGAATCCGACCATTCGGAATGCGTCGCGGTTCATGCTGGTACAGGGCAGATCACGGCGGTGTCTGAGGGACAGGCCAGTGTTCTTGCGCGCACCTTCAATGGCATGGCCGCGTCCTGCCAGGTCACTGTGACCGGCGCGCCGAACGGGCTGACCCTCTCCGCGTCCACGCGCCAGATGGGCCTCGGCGAGCACTATACGCTCCTTGCCACGCCGACGCTGGATGGACAGCCGCTGTCCGGCACGGTGAAGTATACGACGTCGAACAAGCGGGTGGCCGAGGTGGATGCGGCAGGCCACATTCGCGCGAAAAAGAAGGGAAGCGCGACCATCACGGCGGTGACGTGCAGCGGCGTTCGCGCGACCTGCAAGGTCAAGGTGGTCAGCGCGCCGCGAAAGATCTCGCTGAATCGGACCTCGGCAATCCTCGGATACGATGGTGCGCTGCAACTGGGCGAGTCTTTCGTGCTGTCGGCCAAACTCACCGGCGGCGCTTCGGCGATTCAGTATATGGGCTACGATCCTGGTGTCGTCTCCGTGGATGGGAACGGGCTGGTGACCGCCGTCGGCATCGGCACCACGAAGATCACCGCCAGGACGTTCAACAAAAAGAAGGCAGTCTGCGCCGTTACGGTCCAGCCGGCTCCGGAGAGCCTGGGCTTCGCATCGGAGGGACTCCGCATCGCGGTGGGCCAGCGCAGCGCATTGAAGGCCCTGCTGCCCCAGGGGACGGCATCTTCCATCTCTTACCGTGTCGCTGCCGAAGAGGTCGCTTCCGTCGGTGGCAACGTTGTAACAGGCCTTGCGGCCGGCGATACGGAACTGGAAGCATCGAGCTTCAACGGCGTGACGGCGCGCTGTGCGCTGACCGTGCTGCCTGCGCCTACAGGTATGGAGGTGACGCCGGGCAGCGCATCTGTGGGACTGGGCGAGAAGGGCGTGCGGCTGAACGTGCGGTTTGACATCGGCGATCTGGAAAACGCATGCACCTTCAAGAGCTCCAACACCCGCATCGTGAAGGTCAGCGCCAACGGAACGCTGACCCCCGTCAAGAAGGGCAAGGCAAATGTGACCGTGACCTCCTACAACGGCATCAAGCGGACGGTAAAGGTCAAGGTGGTCGCCGCGCCCAAGAGCGTGAGCCTGACGCCGAAGCAGCTGATGCTGGAGCCGGGCGAATCCGCCGCGCTGAAGGCTGTTTGCCCCAAGGGCCAGAGTAGTGCCTTCTCATATTCCTGTTCTGACGAGAGCATCGCCGCGGTGAGCGCCGACGGACAGGTGCAGGCGCTCGTGCCCGGAGAAGCCGTGGTGACGGTGCGCACCTTCAACGGAAGGACGGCCTCCTGCAGCGTGCGGGTCATCGAGCCAGCGGCGGAGATCCGAATGGCGGACAGCATTGCGCTGGTCTCCACGCTCTATCAGGATTTTCCCATCGAGATCTTCGACGCGCAGGGCGCGCCGTATCAGGGTCGGCCTTCCGTGACCTTCGATCCCGAGGACCTCGGGTTTTACCGCGACGGAAAGGTGGTGGGCCGAAGGCCCGGCAGCGGTCTCATGATCGTCAGGGCCAGCGGCGTCGAACGCTGCTGCGAGGTGGAGGTGACCGGATACGGCTCCCTGTATCCCGCTCTGTCCATTGCCCATCGCGGCGCCAGCGGCTACTGCCCCGAAAACACGCTGGAGGCCTTCCAGAGCGCGGCGGCATACGGCGCAGACGGCATCGAACTGGATGTGCGCACCACGAAGGACGGCGTGCAGGTCGTCCACCATGACGCGTCGTTCACGATCAAAAAGAAGAAATACAGGCTCATCGACTACACCTATGCGCAGTTGAAGAAGCTGAAGCCGAGCATCTGCACGCTGGACGAGGCGCTGGAGGTGATCGCACCCACTGGCCTTCAGCTGCACCTGGAGATGAAGAATACGGCGGACGGCAGAAAGTGCGTGCAGATCGTGCGGGCGCACGGCATGGAGGACCGCACCGTGTACTTTTCCTTCTACGATCCGCGGCTTCGTCAGGTCTATGAGGCCGAGCCGACGGCGTTTCTGGGCAAGTCGATCAACAGCCCGCCCACCATTGGAGAGGCGCAGGCCATGGTCCGCAATCTGCACCTGGGATTCTTTGTCTCCTACATGGGGACCACGCGGCAGTCTGACATTGAGGACTGGCACAGCATGGGCCTGAAGGTCTGCATCTGGACGGTGAACAATAAAAGTGATGTCCGCAGATTCTGCGAGCTCGGCGCGGACTACATCCTCAGCAATTACCCCGATTACTGTGCCGAGGTGCGATGAAGCTGTTAAAATCTCGCGCCGGGGCTGCAATGAATTGACGAACCTGCGGTCCCGTGGTATAATCCAAGCTGTCGATGACGAGGAGGAGTAGTCGCGCACTTCCCGAAGAGAGGACGGCTCATGGGCTGCAAGGCCGTCCGGGAACAGGCGGGGCGAAGGTCGCCTCGGAGGCGGTCGGGTGAACGGATTAGCCCGTCGGGGTGCGCCCCTTAGCGCGCAGAGAGGTTTCGATGCCCACAGCGTCGAAGCGAAAAAGGTGGTACCGCGGAGCACTCCGCCCTTGACAGGGAGGAAGGCTCCGCGTTTTTGATCGTTCGGGAGGTGAGGTCATGTCGGGAGAGAAGCGAAGCGGAGGCGGTCCGCGCGGATGGATTCTTCCGGCGTTCGTCGTGTGTGCGGCTGCGCTGCTGCTCGTCGGCTCCGTCCAGCGCGGCGCGCTGAAGCCCGCGCCGCTGAAGCCGACCGGCTGGGCCGGGCTCGCCGTGATGGTCGCAGGTCTTGCGGTGTGCATCGGCGCGTCCATCGCCGCGAAGCGCAAGGGGGATACCCGGCTGCAGCTGCTGCGGCTGGCGGGCGTCCTCGCCTGCGGCATCGGCGCGATCATGGTCATCTGCCTGTAAACTATCGTTATAGAAGAACAAGGGGGAAAGGGACCAATGGAAGCCAAAAAGGAATTCACGATGGAGAAGGTCTTTCAGCCGAACCAGGTGGAGGGCCGCATCTACGAAATGTGGGAGCAGTCCGGCGCCTTTGCGCCGATAAAGGACGAGAGCAAAAAGCCCTTCGTCATCGTCATGCCGCCGCCGAACATCACCGGCCAGCTGCACATCGGCCACGCCCTGGACGAGATGCCCCAGGACGTGCTGATCCGCTATCACCGCATGAAGGGCGATCCGACGCTGTGGGTGCCTGGCACGGACCACGCCGCCATCGCCACCGAGGTCAAGGTGGTGGACGCCCTGCGCAAGGAGGGCCTGTCCAAGCAGGACGTGGGCCGCGAGAAGTTCCTCGAGCGCACCTGGGAATGGAAGAAGGAGTACGGCGGAAGGATCGTCAGGCAGCTTCGGAAGCTGGGCGTGTCCTGCGACTGGAGCCGCGAGCGCTTCACCATGGACGCGGGCCTGTCCCGCGCCGTGCGGGAGACCTTCGTGCGCCTGTATGAGAAGGATCTCATCTACCGCGGCAGCCGCATGATCAACTGGTGCCCCTGCTGCCAGACCTCGCTGTCCGACGCCGAGGTGGAATACGAGGCCAAGGACGGCCACTTCTGGCACATCCTGTATCCGGTCAAGGAGACCGGCGAGCTGCTGGAGCTGGCCACTACCCGCCCGGAGACCATGCTGGGCGACACCGCCGTGGCCATCAACCCGGAGGACCCCCGCTATGCCCACCTGCACGGCTGCCACGTGATGCTGCCGCTGGTGAA
>JAFWBZ010000032.1 GCA_017537105.1 Clostridia bacterium
GAAGAAGCGCCGGGTGTACTCGTTTTCCGCCGCCACGATGGCGAGGGTCTCTTCAGAATTCGCGTCCTCGATGTAGCGGTAGGGATCTTCGACCTTCACGCCGAAGTATTCGTCGGTCACCGGGCGCACCGGAACGCTGGGATAATTTCTCATAGGGCACTCTCCTTATCGTCGAGCGGATGGCAGCAAGCGAACAGGTGACCGTCCCGGCCCTCGAGTTCGGGCATCGCCTCCGCGCATTTTGCGTCGGCAAAGGGGCAGCGGGTGCGGAAGCGGCAGCCGCTGGGGGGATTGACGGGGCTCGGGATCTCGCCGGTCAACAGCTCCTTCTCCCCGCCGCCGCCGATCTTCGGCGTGGCGGCCAGCAGGTAGCGGGTGTAGGGATGGCGGGGATGGTAATAGACCTGCTCCGTGGTGCCGATTTCGCACACGCGGCCCAGGAACATCACGCACACCCGGTCGGCGATGTAGTGCACCACGCCCAGGTCGTGGGAGATGAACAGGTAGGTCAGCCCGAGGTTGTCCTGGAGCTCCTTGAGCAGATTCAGCGTCTGCGCCTGGATGGAGACGTCCAGCGCGGAGACCGGCTCGTCGCACACCACCAGGTCCGGGTGCAGCGCGATGGCCCGCGCGATGCCCACGCGCTGGCGCTGGCCGCCGGAGAACTGGTGCGGATAGCGGCCCAGGTGCTCCCGGTTGATGCCGCACAGGTCAGCAAGCTCCAGCACGCGCTGGCTGATGTCGTTCCGGGACATGCCGTAGGCGCGCAGCGGCTCCGAAATGCAGGAGGCCACGGTGAACCGGGGGTCGAGCGAGGCATAGGGGTCCTGGAAGATCAGCTGCATGTGCTTGCGGAACGCGCGCAGATCGCGCCTGTTGAGCTTCGTGATGTCCGTTCCGTCCAGCACCACGCTCCCGCTGTCCGGCTCGATCAGCCGAAGCAGCAGCCTGCCCAGCGTGGATTTGCCGCAGCCGGACTCGCCCACCAGCGCCAGGGTCTCACCCTTGCGGATGGAGAGGCTCACGTCCGTGACGGCCTGCACGCTGCCCTTCGGGGCCTTGAAGGTCTTGCTCAGATGGCTGGCTTCGATCAGGATGTCATTCGCCATCGCCGCTCACCTCCCCTTTCGCGTCATACAGGAAGCACCGCACGAAGTGGCCGGGCTCGCGCTCGTACAGCTCCGGGTGCTCCCGGCTGCAGCGCGCCGTGGCGCGGGCGCAGCGCTCGCAGAAGCGGCAACCCTCCGGCACGTGCATCAGATCCGGCACCATGCCGGGAATGTTCTCCAGCTTCTGGATCTCCGGCTCGATGGTCGGCACGGAGTGGATGAGCCCCTGGGTGTAGGGATGCAGCGGGCTGTCGAAGATGCGCTGGGTCTCGGCGCGCTCAACGATCTCGCCCAGGTACATCACGTTCACGGCGTCGCACAGCTCCGAGACGATGCCCAGGTTGTGGGTGATCATCAGTATGGAGGTATCGTAGTTGTGCTTGAGATCGCGCATGAGCTTCAATATCTGGGCTTCGATGGTCACGTCCAGCGCCGTGGTCGGCTCGTCCGCGATCAAGAGCTTCGGGTTCAGGATCATCGCCATGGCGATGCACACGCGCTGGCGCAGGCCGCCGGACAGCTGGAAGGGATAGGCCTTGTAGCGGTCCTCGGCGTCGGGGATGCTGACGGCCTTGAACATATCCACGACCATCTTCTTGCGCTCGGCGTGGGGAAGGTTCGTGTGCAGCTTGAGGACCTCCTCCACCTGCTTGCCCACGCGGGTGACGGGGTTCAGCGCGGTCATGGGCTCCTGGAAGATCATGGAGATGCTCTTGCCCACCACCTGGCGCATCTGCGCGGGGGTATAGGAGGAGATCTCCTCGCCGTCAAACAGGATCCTGCCGCCGCTGATGGAAACGCCCGGGGCCAAGAGCCCCATGATGGACATGGCGGTGATGCTCTTGCCGCAGCCGGACTCCCCCACCAGGCCCACCACGCTGTGCGGCGGGATCTCCAGGTTCAGGCTATTCACGGCATGCATCTCCATGCCCTTGCTGCGAATCGTCACCTTCAGATCCTGTATGGATAGCAGGCTGTTCGTCATGGTCAATCCACTCTCCAAATCCTTCGATATGCCTGTCGGCGCAGGCGTCGGCATCCGCCAACCGGGCGTCCACGTCCGCGCCGGGGAAGCGCCCGGGAGCGCGGCGCGCTCCCGGGACGCGGGCTGGGGGTTATTTCGCCCAGCTCAGCTTCCACAGATGGTAGTTGTAGGTCGCGGCCCACACGTCCTCAACGCCCACCACGTCGGGCGAGGCGACGATGCTGAAGCCGCAGTCGAACAGCGGAATGTAGTAGCTCAGCTCCATGGACGCCTTGATGGCGGCCAGGGTGTAGGGCTCGCGCTCGTCGGCGTTCCAGGCCTGGGCGGCCTTGGCGAGGTTCTCGTCGTATTCCGCGTTGGACTTGCACAGGCCCAGGGCGCCGTAGTAGCCGTCGGTGGTGAAGTAGCTCAGCATCTCCTCGGGCGCGCTGTAGGCCACGCCGAAGTCCAGGATGGCCATCTGGCAGGAGGCGTTTTCGATCTTGCCCCACCAGGTGTTCTCATCCATGGTGTTGATCTGGGTGTTGATGCCCAGCGCCATCAGGTCGGCCTGGATGGAAACCGCCACGGGCTCCTGGTCGGAGGTGAGGTTGATCTCCAGCGTGGAGCCGTCGTAGTTGGAATTGGCCAGGTACTCGGCGGCCTTCTCGGGATCGTAGCCGATCATCTCGGTCTTGCCCGCGAAGCTGCCCATCAGCTTCTCCGCATAGTAGTCGCCGCACGGCTCGGTGTTTTCCTGGCCGTTGTAGATGGCGGCGTTGACGCGGTTGACGCCGTAGTTGATCGCCAGGCGCAGGTTGTCGTCATTCAGGAAGGGCTCGCCCCACAGAAGCAGCGTCTTGGTACTCCAGCCGGAGCCGGTGTACACCGGAAAGCCCTCGTCGGCGGCGATCTGGATGTCGGCGTTACTCAGCGTGATGCAGGAGATCTGGGATTCGCCGGTCTCCAGGGAAACCAGCGCCACGGCGCTGTCCAGCGGCACGCGGACCTCGACGTTCTTGATGGCGGGCTCGCCGCGGAAGTAATCCGGGTTTGCCTTCATGTAGACGTAGTTGGTCACCTCGTCAAAGCGATCCAGCACGTACGGGCCGGCGCTGACCACGGTCTTGGCGAAGTGATCCTCGGCCTCGTAGGCCTCGGGGCTGAACATGGGCATGTACTCGCAGCAGTACACCGGGATGGAGGAATACGAGGCGCCCTTGTACATGTTGATATTGTAGTCGTCCACCTTCTCGATCTTATCGACGACGGACTTGGTGGTGTAACCCATGTACTCGCTGGCCAGGGCGGACTCGTAGCACGCGATCACGACATCCGCGTTGAAGGGCGTGCCGTCCGTGAAGACGACGTCGTCGCGCAGGGTGCACATCAGGTAGGTGCCGTCCTCGCTCTCGGTCCAGCTGTCCACCAGGGAGGGCGCGGCGTTGCCGTTCTCGTCGTAGTCCCACAGGAAGGCGAACAGGGCGTGAGAGGTGATCTTGTCGCAGCTCGCGTTGCTGTTGTTGGGATCGAAGCCCTGGTTGATCGCGTAGGGGATCAGCACCAGGGTGTCGTTCGCCTTGTCGGCCAGCGCCGGGGTGAGGCCGGTCAGGCAGACCAGCGCCAGCGCGAGCGTCAGCGCCATGGAAAGAAGCTTCTTCATGTTTATTTCCTCCTCGATGGATTATGTTCGGGCGGGATCATCCGCCAGAGCAGCTTATTTGCGGCGGCGCGGGTCGATGGCGTCCGCCAGGCCGTCGCCCACCAGGTTGAAGCACAGCGCGGTCAGCACCAGTGCAATGCCGGGGAATATGGCCATGCTCGCGTTCGAGCGCATGTACTTCATGGCGTCGGAGA
>JAFWBZ010000360.1 GCA_017537105.1 Clostridia bacterium
CCACGGCATTTGCGCCGTCATTGCCCGAGGAGAGCATGAAGCCGTAGAGCAGGTCCCGGAAGGACAGTTGATCGCCGGGGAACACCGGCACCAGCGTGGAATCCGAGGGGATCTGCGCCGCCTGCTGGGGCACGATGACCGGCGTGTCCAGCGAAATGCCGCTCTCCAGCGCCAGCATCAGCGTCATGACCTTCGTGGTGCTCGCCGGATACATGCGCTCGGCGGCGTTCTTTCGAAACAGCACGTCGCCGGTCACGCCATCCAGCAGCACGGCCGCGTGTGCGTTCAGATGCGCGCCGGTCAGCAGCATGGGAAGGCTCTTGTCATAGTCCGCGGGCGATTCCGCGAGGCCCGCGGGGACGGAGAGCATGATCGCGAGCAGCAGCGCCATCAGCGCCGCGGCCCATCTGTGGGTTCGAAGCATTGTATCCCTCACTGTATTCAAATGGCCGCGCAAACCCGGGGGCGATGAAATCTATCCAATTCTCATTATAGCATCGAATGCTCGGTTTGTACAGCGAGCGTGAAAAAACTTACGGAATATGTCTTGCTTTGACAAAGATTATGCCACAGCCCGCGCAGAAAGCCCGGGACCGGATGCATGAATCCGGTCCCGGACTGCGGTTATTCCTCTCGCCTCGCCTTTGTCTCGGCGCGCTTCCTGGCCGCCTGCCTGCGGCGATGGGCGGCGCGTCGACGGGCCGCCTCGCGGCGCATGCGCTCCCTGCGACGCTGCTCGTGTACCAACACGGCGGCCACCAGCAGCAGCGCGAGCACCAGCAGGAGCAGTATGGCGCGCACCGGCGAGCGCTTCCCGCGGCTGTCCGGCTTCGCCTTCGAGGCTCCCCCGCCATTCTTTGGCGCCGTCTGAGGCACCGCCGTGGGCGCGGGCGTCGGCGTGGGCGTCGGCTCCGGCTTCGCCTCGACGTCCCTCGACGCCTTCAGTTCGGCGGAAACCGTCTGCCCGTCCGAGGTCTCAAAGCGCAGCGTGCCGAGGACCTCCCCCGCCGCCACCGGCGCGACGAGCTCCCGCGCCCAGTCGATCTGCATCGTGGACTGGATGTCCCCGAGCGCTCGCTGCATGGCCTCGTCGGAGTTCCGCTGGATCATGCGGGTGACGTCGCCGTTTTCGATGCTGTCGTAGCCCAGCAGCATGCGTCCGCCGTTGACATCGTCCTCGGATGCGTTTTCAATGGTCACGTTGCAGAGCTCCTGCTGCATGCGGTTCAACAGCTCCGTCATGCTGTAGGCGGAATACTGGGAGAAGCCGTAGTTCAGCAGCTTGTGCGCGTCCGCCCACTGCCGCTCCTCGGTGGCGCAGTCCATCACGACGGCCAGCAGCCGCACGCCCTCGCGCTCCGCGGAGGCGACGACGCATCGCCCCGCCTTGTTGTGGTGTCCGGTCTTGATGCCGTCGGCGCCGCTGTAGTAATATTTTGAATCGCTCAGGAGAAGACTATTTCTGTTCTCGACGTCCTTGGAGGCCGTCTTGCTGCCCCGAGTGTCGGTGACGGTCCAGTGCGCCGCGCTGACGATCCGACGAAACGCCTCGTTCTGCATGGCATGGATGGAGATGCGCGCCAGGTCCTGCGCGGTGGTGTAGTGGTCCTGGTCGTGGTAGCCGTGGGCGTTGACGAAGTGGGTCCCCTCGCAGCCCAGCTGCATGGCCCGCAGATTCATCTGGCTGACGAACGCCGGGATGGTGCCGGACACCAGCACGGCGATGGCGTTGGAGGCATCGTTGCCCGAGCGCAGCATGAAACCGTAGAGCAAATCCTCCCAGGTCATCCGGTCGCCCGGCTTGATCTCGAGCAGCGAGCTGCCCTGGGGCACGTCCCCCGCCTCGGAGGGGATGGTGACCTCCTGCGCCATCGGAATGCTGCTCTCCACCGCCAGCAGCA
>JAFWBZ010000361.1 GCA_017537105.1 Clostridia bacterium
ATGCTATGAATCTCCTCGCACTGGAAGCCAGCACAAGCTCTGCAAAGGCCATGCTTTACGACGCGAGGCTCGGGACGTTTCAGACGGTGTCTGAGGCCTATGATTCCTCGATCTGCGGGGAAGGACTCACCGATACGGAACAGGTCTTTCAGTGCGTTGCCCGGTTGGGGCGGCAGCTCGCCCGGGGAAAGGAGATTGCGGCAGTCGCAGTGGGCAGCACGTGGCACAGCGTCGCCATCTGCGATCCGGACATGCATCCTCTGACCCGGACCCACAACTGGAATTATATGGAACCCTCGGAGATGTGCCGGACGGCGCGATCGGACCGGGCGCTGGCCTCCGAACTGTATTTCCGAACGGGCTGCATGCCTCACGTGACCTATGCGCGCGACATGCTGCGCTATCGCTGCGAGGAGGGCATGGATCTGAAGGGCAAGCTCCTGCCTTCGCAGGGAGCCTACAATTTCTTCCGGCTGACCGGCGCCTTTTGCGAGACGAGGTGCAACGCAAGTGGAATGGGCATACTGAATCTCAAGAGCCTGGAATACGATGATTTCGCTGCCGCGTACAGCGGCGTAGCGTGCAAGCAGTTCGGCAGGCTGTGCGATTACCGCGACGCGCTGCCGCTGACCCGCGATGGCGCCGTGCTGCTGGGCGTGGATGTCGGAATACCTGTCGTGCCCGCACATGCGGACGGCGCGCTCAACCAGTTGGGCGACGGTGCGGCGAAGCGGGGACAGATGACCATTTCCGTCGGTACCAGCGGCGCTGTCCGCTTGACCACCGCGCAGCCGTCGCTGCCCGAATCTCATGCGCTGTGGTGCTACCGCGGCGCGGTGGATTATATGTCCGGCGCGGCCACGGCAGGCGCCTGCAACTGCATCAATTGGTACAAGGATTGCTGCATACAGGGCCTGTTTTCCTTTGAGCGCCTCGAAGACGGCGCGGCATTGCCGGACGATTCCCCAGTGTTCCTGCCCTTTCTGTTCGGCGAACGGTGCCCCGGATGGCGCGATGACCGGCTCGGTGGATTTGTCGAAGTCAGGCCTGAACACACCATGGCGGACCTCTATCTCGCCGTTCAGCGCGGCGTACTGTTTAACCTCTACCAGTGCTATGAGGAGCTTGTACGCTGCATGGGGCCCGAAGACCGCATCTGCCTGTCCGGCGGGATCCTGAATTCGGAGCGCTGGTGTCAAATGGCAGCGGACATCTTTGGCCGGGAAATGGAGATCTCCCGCAACCGCGATGCTTCACTGATGGGCGGCGTGGTGCTGGGCATGCATGCCGCGGGGTTGGTGGACGACGTGGCGGCATATCAATTCCCGTCTGCGCAAAGCCGGAAGAAGGTACTACCGCGCGCGGAACGGACGAAGGTGCTGCGGCGGCAGTATGAAAAGTATCTGGAATGGTATGGGCGCAGCGCGTCGGACCAGAGCTGACAAGGATGGGAAATAGGACTGCGGTTGAAGGAGGACTTTTGTGGAAGCGGCGATCAGACATTACGACCGGCGAGTGGACGAAAGCTACGGCGAATATGCCTATCGCGTACTGCGCGACAGGATCATGAAGCTGGATTTGATTCCCGGAACGCCTTTGAATGAATCCGAACTCGCGGATTACCTGGAGGTTTCGAGGACGCCGGTGCACGAGGCCCTGGCGAAGCTGCGCGACGAAAACCTGGTGGACATCCAGCCGCGCAAGGAATCCAGGGTGTCCAAAATCGATCTGGTGCTGGTCAACGACGGCATCTTCATCCGCGGCTGTGTGGAGCCGGAATTGATCCAGACCGTGCAGGGCAACCTGTCCGCGCCGATCATGCAGCGCATGCTGCGCAACATCAACCAGCAGCGGCGGATCCTGCTGGACGGCGACCCGTACAACGAGTACAACGAGGTGGACGACGAGTTTCACATGCTGCTCTACCTCGCCGCCAATCGGGAGTATACGTACATGCAGGTGCACAAGATGATCGCACACTTCGATCGAATCCGCTACCTGGCCAGGTCCGCGAACGACTTTTCGGAGATCGACCGGAGAAGCTATGAGGAGCACCGGGAGATCTTCGGCGCCGTGGCGTACCGCGCCGAGCTTTCGACGGACGCGCGATCGCTGATCCGGGGCCACATCACGCGGTTCCAGATGCACATGTATGAGCTCATGGCGAGCTATGAGGACTACTTCGTCGGAAACTGAGCGCCGGTTGCTGTTGAAATATCACAGCATTGGCAGCGCCGGCTTGACGCGGAAGAGCAGCGGAAAACAGCGCCAAATATTCAAACATCCCCAAAATAAAACAAGCAAATTGAACAAAAACTCGGGATTCTGGATGATTTTAACTTGACAGAAACCGCAGAATCGTGTAGTATCTAATCGTACAGTGATTCACACGAGGTTTGTGCCGGCTGATATTTCACACTGACCCGCATATCGGATAGTGAAGTGCCTCCGGTGACATCCGGCGCGTGAATCGCTGAAGAGTTTCGCGCAACAAGGAAGCGAAGACGTAAAAGAGGAAGAGAGGATGACAGAAATGAAGAAGATCTTGGCTCTGGTTCTCGTATCCCTGCTCGCCCTCAGCGCTGTCGCGGCGCTGGCGGAGGGTGACACCTTCAAGCTCGGCTGGTACTTCGGCCTGACCGGCGGCAACTCCGCCTACGGCATCGAGTGCTTCAACGGCGTCAAGCTGGGCGTGGACTACATCAATGCCAACGGCGGCCTGAATGGCCAGCAGATCGAGCTCATCGGTGCCGACACCCAGTGCTCCCCCGAGGAAGCGCAGAAGATCGCCACCAAGCTGATCAACGACGATCACGTGGACGCCTGCATCGGCTCCATGAACTCCGGTGAGGTCATTGCCGCCGCCAAGTTCTTCAACGAGGCCGGCATCTATCACATCGGCTGCGGCACTGCCGCTTCCTGGATGGCTGAGGATTGGCCCTATGTCTTCCGTGCAGCCATGAACAACGACTTCGCAGTGCCGATCGCCGCCGCCCTGCTGCCCAAGCTGGGCTACGAGACGGTCGCCATCTTCAACGGCCAGGAGGATGCCTCCATCGGCACCGCCAACGCCTTTGAGGCCGAGTTCGAAAAGATCGGCATCGAGGTCGTTGACCGCGAGTCCTACTCCGTCGGCGATACCGACTACTCCGCGCAGATCGCCAAGATGCTGAGCTATGAGCCCGATTGCGTTTGCATCTGCGTCATCGGCGAGGTCGGCGGCCCCCTGGTCAACCAGCTCCGCCTGGGCGGCTACGAAGGCATCATCCTGGACAAGGAATCCTTCATGGACTCCCAGATTGAGATCGCCGGCAAGGAGAACTCCAACTACATCGCCTTCTCCAACCCCTACGTCACCTACAAGTCCGTCGACGACTGCGACATTCCCAACATGAAGGAATACCTGCAGCTCTACCTGGACACCTACGGAGAGATGGTCGCCACCGACTCCGCCTATCGTGGATGGGATTCCATGATGGTGCTGGCCGAGGCCGCCAAGATCGCCGGCTCCAACGATTCCGAGGCGCTGCGCGAAGCGACCCACAAGGTGGTCATCCCCGGCCTGGGCGGCACCCTGGACTACACCAAGGGCAACCGTGAAGGCTACAACGAGTTCAATTCCTTCATCCTGGTGGACGGCAAGAACCTGCTGTTCGACGACTGGTTCAACAACGGCGGCTACGATGCCTACCTCGAGGACACCGGTCTGGAGAAGTAATAGCTAACGATCGACAGTTTGCGGGGCGGAGCTTCGCCCCGCAGACGCCGACCTTGCCCGCGGCTGATGCTTTGGTCCGCGGGCGGTGCTTTATTCGGGCTGCCCGAATGCGGTCGGCCGGCGTCGTATGCGACAAGTGAAGGAGATATCGACTATGAAGTTTTTCATGTCACTGCTGATATCCGGTCTGGTGCTCGGCGGCACCTACGGGCTGATCGCCCTCGGATACAGCCTGATTTACAA
>JAFWBZ010000362.1 GCA_017537105.1 Clostridia bacterium
GGGCGCTCAGCACTTCCATGCCGGACAGCCCGGGCATCTGCAGATCCAGCAACACCAGGGACAGCGTGTCGCTGTGCTCGCGGACGCACTGCAGCGTCTTCTGCCCGTCCTCTGCGTAGAGCACCTCGTAGTCGTCCTGCAGCAGGTTGCCGAGAATCTCCCGGTTGATCTGCTCGTCGTCCGCCACCAGCACCAGCCGCTTGCCATTGGAGGCGTGAAACTTCTCGTGGCTCTTCAGCATGTCGCTCGCCCTCTCCTTCCGTGTCCGCCTACGCATCAAGCCGTCCGCACCAGATGCAGCCGAACGGCGGGATAGTCCCCTTGAAGCTGTGGAAACGCATAGCCGCCGTACATCAGCGCCGCGCCGGCAATCGACTCTCCGGTCTCCTCGATGCGGTATGTCATTCCGGCATCCAGGCCGCGCAGGCGCACAAACGGGAAGGGCCCGTTCGCCCGGACATGCGTCATCACCAGGCTCAGCAGCGCCTCCTCCTGCCCCGGGGAGACCGCCATCCACGCGAGATAATCCGCGCCATCGTCCAGCTCGCCCAGCCGGTAAAACGTCCCTTCCGAGATCAGCGAACGCAGCCTGCGAAAGTCCCTGATCTGAGCCTTCACCGCCTCCCGGTCCTCCGCCGTGAGCCGGGCCGGGTCGAGCTCATACCCCAGTGCGCCCGCCTGGGCGACGATCCCCCGGGTCTCCATGGGGACCGCCCTGCCCGTCTGGTGGTTCGGCGCGCAGGAAACGTGGGCGCCCATCGCGCTGGCCGGATAGCCGTAGGAGGTGCCGCGCTGGATCTCGAGGCGCTCGATGGCGTCGGTGTCGTCGGAGCACCAGATCTGCGGGCAGTAGTACAGCATGCCCGCGTCAAACCTTCCGCCGCCCCCGGCACAGCCCTCGATCATCAGGTCCGGATAGCGCTGCAGCAGCCGCTCCAGCAGGCGGTAGGTGCCCAGCATGAAGCGGTGCAAAAGCGTGCCCTGCTCCCGGGCGTCCAGCGCGTGGGAGTACGCGTTGGCCACCGAGCGGTTGAAGTCCCACTTGAGATATTCGATCCTTGCACTGTCCAGCACGCCGCAGATGGCCTCGAACAGATAGTCGTTCACGTCCTGACGGGACATGTCCAGCACCAGCTGGCCGCGGGAAACCACGGGCCTTCGGCCGGGATCCGTCAGCGCCCAATCCGGGTGTGCCCGGTACAGCAGGGAATCCTCGCTGATCATCTCCGGCTCCATCCAGAGGCCGAACTGCATGCCCAGCGCGTGGATCCTCCCGGACAGCTCCCCCAGACTGCAACCCAACTTTTCGACGTTGACCTGCCAGTCGCCGAGGCTGGAGCGGTCGTCGCTGCGGCGGCCAAACCACCCGTCGTCCAGCACCAGCATGTCGATGCCCAGGGCCTTCGCGTCCTCCGCCAGCTGCAGCAGCCTTTCGCCGTCGAAGTCGAAATAGCACGCCTCCCAGCTGTTGATCAGCACCGGTCGCCCGCGCTTTCGCCAGCGCTCCGGGATCACGTTCTCCCGGAGGATGCGGTGGTAGTTGGCGCTCAACCCGTTGAAACCCGCATCGCTGAAGGAGAGGATGACCTCCGGCGCGTCAAAGTGCTCCCCCGGCGCCAGCGGCCAGGCGAAGCCGTCGGGGTGGATGCCCGCCACCACGCGGATGCTTCCCGCCTGGTCCACCTCGAATTCCTCCAGGTGGTTCCCGGAATACACCAGCATGAAGCCCCAGCAGTTTCCGGAATCCTCCCCGCAGCTTCGCTCGCAGAGGATCGCGAAGGGATTGCTGTGATGGCTGCTCATGCCCCGGCGCGAGCCAAAGCCGGTGACGCCCCTGGGCAGGCGAAGCCGCTCGGGGATGCGCTCCATGTTGTGCCGTCCGTGGAAGTGCAGCACGTCGCACTCGAGGTGCATATAGTCCACGCAGCAGGAGGCCGCCTTTTCCAGCGTCAGCGCCGCAGCTCCGCCGTTGATCAGGCGGACGGAGCGCGTGATGACATCCACATCCTCGTACACCGACCACTGCAGCTCCGCGGTCAGCCCGATGACGGGATCGGACAGCGTGATCTCCAGCGTTGTGGTCTCCCCGTCTGCGCGCACATAGGGCA
>JAFWBZ010000363.1 GCA_017537105.1 Clostridia bacterium
GGACGTGCTGTTCTCGGTGAAGGACTGGTCGGTTTACGATCACAGGCAGGAGCGGGAAATACTGCACAACGTCAACATGGAGGTCCGGCGCGGCGAGATCGTGGGCCTGGCCGGACTGATGGGCGCGGGGCGCACGGAGCTGGCGCTGAGCATATTCGGCAACACCCCCGGATACAAAGTCACCAGCGGCGAGCTGGTGATGGAGGGGAAGCACGTGCGGTTCGATTCGCCCCGGCAGGCCATCCGGCAGGGCATCGGCTATGCCACCGAGGACCGCAAGAAGAATGGCCTGATCCTGATCCAGGACATCAAATTCAATACCACGTTTGCCAATCTGGAGGCGCTGCTCAAGGGGCTGGTGATCAGCGAGAATGAAGAGGTCGTCCAGGCGAACAAGCTGAAGGACAGCATCAACATCAAGGCGCCGTCGGTGCAGCAGACCGCCCTGAACCTTTCCGGCGGCAACCAGCAGAAGGTGGTGCTGGCGAAGTGGATCTTCGCTAACCCGAAGCTGATGATCCTGGACGAGCCCACCCGCGGCATCGACGTGGGCGCCAAGTATGAAATCTATTCGCTGATGAACGAGATGGTCCGGCAGGGCATGTCCATCATCATGATTTCATCCGAGCTGCTGGAGGTCATCGGCATGAGCGACCGCATATACGTCATGTGCGAGGGCAGGATCACCGGAGAGGTCTCCGGCGCGGATGCGACGGAGCACAATATCATGCAACTGGCGACCGATACGGAGGTAAAACAGCATGGATAAGAGCAGAGAGGCGAACCGAGGACTGGGCGGCGAGATTCTGGAGATGCTTCGAAAGAACATTCGAAACTACGCCATGTATATCGCCCTCGCTGTGATATTCATCGCCTTCCAGATCATCAGCAAGGTCATGTTCGGCAAGGGCATGTTCCTGACGGCGCGCAACATCACCAACCTGATCAACCAGACGGGCTACGTCGCGGTGATGGCCGTGGGCATGACGCTGGTGCTGATCATCTGCCAGATCGACCTGTCCGTGGGCTTCGCGGCGGGCTTCCTGGGCGCCTGCGCAGCGCGCCTTCTGGCCGTGAATGTGCCGATGCCGCTGGTGATACTGATCGTGCTGGCCATGGGCGTGTGCATCGGTTTGATCCAGGGCACGATCATCGGCAAGGTGGGCGTGCCGGCGTTCGTCACCACGCTGGCCGGCGAATTCATATTCCGCGGCCTGCTGACGCTGGTGACCGAGGCCAGCGGCACGATCCCCATCACCAACGAGGCCTTTTACCAGCTCTCCAACGGCTTTGTGCCGGAGCTGTTCAGCATCGGGAAGCTGCACGGTCTGACGCTGCTGGCGGGCATTGCCGCCATCGTATTGATATTCGTCATGGAAGTTCGCAAGCGCCGGGACCTGATGCGGTATCGGTTTGAGGTCAGCTCGATGCCCCTGTTCCTGTTCAAGCTGGCGTTCTTCGCGCTCCTCATCGGCGCGCTGACCATCGTGCTGGCGGGCTACAAGGGCATCTCCTGGACGATCATCATCGTGGTGGTGATCGTGACGGTATACAATTTCGTGCTCAAAAAGACCCGCACGGGCCGCTACATCTACGGCATGGGCGGCAACATCGAGGCTGCGGCGCTCTCCGGCGTGAACGTCAAGCGCACGCTGATCGGCGTATTCGGCTCCATGGGCTGCATGGCGGCGCTGGGCGGCATACTGTACAGCTCCCGGGTCAATTCAGCGACGCCCACGGCAGGCATGGGCTTTGAGCTGGACGCCATCGCGTCCTGCTACATCGCCGGCGTCTCCACCACCGGCGGCATCGGCAACGTGGTCAACTCCGTGGTCGGCGCCTTCGTCATCATGTCGCTGACCAACGGCCTGAACCTGATCGGCGTCGGCATCTCCTACCAGTACCTGATCAAGGGCATCATCTTCATCTGCGCGGTGGCGCTGGATGTGCGCGGCCGCGGCAAGAAGGCCATCGGATGACGGGAAATCGATGACCGCCTCACATTATTCGATCCCCCTGCCTTCGGGCAGGGGGACCATTTGATTTTTGGAAGATTCTATCCGTTTCGCGATTACGCGGCGGCGGCGATGTCGCCCGTGAGGGATTCGACATACGCTGCGGCCTGGGCGCCGGCGATGCGGCCGAACACCACGAAGTCCGCCACGGCGTTGCCGCCCAGGCGGTTCGCGCCGTGCACGCCGCCGGTGACCTCGCCCGCGGCGAACAGGCCGGCGATGATCTCACCGTCGGTGTTGATCACGTGGGTCTCCGGATCGATCTTCAGACCGCCCATGGTGTGGTGGATGCCGGCGGTGACCTTCACGGCGTAGAAGGGCGCAGTGTCCAGCGGGCTGGCGAAGGAGGTGCGGCCGAAGTCGGGGTCATTCTTCTCGGCCACGTAGCCGTTCCAGGTCTCCATGGTGGCGGCAAAGGCTTCGGCAGGGATCTCCAGCTCGGCGGCCAGCGCCTCATAGGTGTCGCCGCTGCGCATCAGGCCGCGGTTGATGTAGCCCTGGATGACGGAGGAGGCGTCCACCATCTTCTGGTCGACGACCAGCCAGCTGAAGGAGCCGGGCTGGGCGATCTCGGCGGCGGAGACCACGTCGCGGGTGCCCACCTCGTCGATGAAGCGCTCGCCGTTGGCGTTGATCAGCACGGCGCCGTCGCCGCGCAGGCCCTCGGTGATCAGGCTGGCGGTGTCCGCCTGGACGGTGGGATGGATCTGGATCTGCTCCATGTCCACGGTGTCCGCGCCCAGCTCCTGCGCCATGGCGATGCCCTGGCCCTGGATGCCGGCGGCGTTGGTGGTCATGAAGCCCTCGAGCTCGGGCTTGTACTGGACGACCATGTCCAGGTTCGCGCCGAAGCCGCCGGTGGTCAGCACCACGGCCGCGGCGACGACGGTGACGGCGTTGCCGGTCTTGCCGGTAGCGGCGATGCCGCAGGCGGCGCCGCTCTCGTCCACCAGGATCCTGGTGGCGGTGGTGTCGGTCAGCAGCGTCAGGTTGTCGCGCTTGCCGCAGGCTTCCTCCAGCAGCGGCACGGTGTACGCGCCGACGGAGACGACCTTGCCCTCGTCGTTCAGGGGGCGATGGATGCGCTTGACGGACGCGCCGCCGAAGGAGGCCACGTCGGTCAGGTCGATGCCCTGGGTGCGCAGCCATTCAATGGCGTCCGCGGAGTTGTTCACCAGGGTGTTCACCAACTCGGGATCGTTCAGGCCCTTGCCGCCGATGAGCGTGTCCAGCGCGAACAGCTCGGTGGAGTCGAAGTAGCCCTGGGGATCGGCCTGCCAGGCGTCCCACTGCTCCTGCACGGTGGCGGCCAGCGCGGTGATGGCCTCGTCGTCGGCCCAGTTCTCGGCGGCGGTCTTCAGCGTCTTCTCCACGCCGGCCTCCTCGCCGAACTCGTTCTCGTCCTGGTCCGCGGTCTTGGCGGCGTTCATGCCGCCGGTGGACTTCACGGAGTTGCCGCCCACGGCGGGCTGGCTCTCCACCACTACGACGTTCATGCCGGCGTCCGCGGCGACGATGGCGGCGGTCATGCCCGCGCCGCCCGCGCCGACGATCACGATGTCGGCCTCGAGGGTGATGTCCTCGGCCTCCTCCTCGACAGCCTCGCGCATGTAGTCGTCGGGGTTTACGCCGGCGTCCGCCAGCGCGGCGCGCGCGGCCTCGATGAATCCGGGACGGGTGATGCCGGCGAAGGTGGCGCCGGAATAGGTGTCCACGATGCCGTTGGCCTCGACGAAGGCCGCGGGCCACTCGTCGATGATGTTGCCGCCGATGCCGGCGGTCTCGCCGTCTCCGACGGCCTCCACCGCGGTGATCACGCCGTCCTCCAGCGTGACGGTCACGGTGATGTCGCCGCCGAAGCCCGCGGCGGTGCCGGTGCCGGTCACGGCCTCGGCCAGGGCGGCGGGCGCGAGGGCCACCAGCATGGCCAGCGCGAGCAGCAGGGCAAAGATGCGGTTGTTCATGGGGAATACCTCCTCATTGTTGATGGCGTGTCCGAGACGGATGGGTTGGAATGTCCGTGACGAAAACACATGGATATTGTAGCATAACCGACGGCGGTTTTCAAGAAAAACCTGTGACGCAAAGGCCCGCGCGGGAATGCGCGGGCCGGGTATCAGTATTCAAATCCGTATTGCGCGGCGATTTCCCGCAGCCGCCGGTGAAGATCACCGACTTGCCGCGCATGGAAAACAGGTCCGTCGCCATAAAAGAACACCTCCGCACTTTGCCTTTGGGGTTTTGCAGACGGGAAAGGGCGTCAGACGTCAGGAAACAGCGCCTCGAGCACCTGCGCCACGCCGTCCTCGTCGTTGCCGGGAGCGATCCGGTCGGCCTCGCGCTTCAGCTCGTCGATGGCGTTGCCCATGGCCACGCTGAAGCCGGCCGCGCGGATCATGCTGATGTCGTTGAGCCCATCGCCGAAGGCCAGGATCTGTTGCCGCTCAAGGCCCAGGTGCCGGGCGAGGGCGAGCAGCGCCGCGCCCTTGTTCGCGTCCCCGTGGTTGATCTCCACGTTGTTCGGCCCGGACGAGGAGACCGCCAGGCCCGGGAAGCGGCGCGGCAGCTCCCGCAGCAGGCGCTGGCGCAGCGCGTCTTCCCGGCTGAAGGCCTGGAGCTTCTGTACGTCGCTGCCGCGCTGCCGCAGGAAGGCCTTCAGTTCCGGCACGGGTTTCCTGAGCGTCCGGATCATCTGAAGGTAGTACTTGCTGGGCGCGTAGATCTCCGCCTGGTTCCACATCGCCTCCGTCATCCAGCCCCGACCGTCCATGTAGCAGTCGTAGATGACGGGAAAGTCGTCCAGCCATTGCAGGATCTCCACGGCCTGCGCTGCAGGGATCTCCGCCCGATAGATCGTCTCGTCGCGGGCCACGTCGTAGACCGTGGCGCCGTTGGAGGTGACGGCGTAGCGCAGGAACGAAAGCGCGCGGATCTCCTGCGGCAGGCCCACGAAGATCCGCCCGGTGGTCGGCACGACGATGATGCCGCGGGCGTTCACCCGCTCCAGCGCGCGCCGGCTCCGGTCGGTGAGCCGCTTGTCCGTCGTCAGCAGCGTGCCGTCCATGTCCAGGGCGATCAGTCGAATGTCCATCATGTTGCTCATTTCCCTCTGCGGTCAGTTCCGGCGCGCGGATTTTGCGTGCCGTCTACGATACAGGATAGCACAATGTCTCGCGCCGCGCAAGCGGTTTCCCGCCGGGGAACAACACAAATCCCCTCCGGGCTGCATCGCCCGAAGGGGAAGGGGCCTTCATCGTCTGTTATCTTTACCCGACCCAGCGGTCGAAGATCGCCAGCAGGTCGTCGTACACGATCTGGTGGTTGGTGTGGTTCAGGATCTCGTGGCGCATGCCGGGATATATCTTTGCGGTGACGTGCCGGTAGCCCGCATCTTTTGTCCGTTGCACGGAGTCGTAGAAGCCCTTCCGGTCTGGGGCGCAGGGATCGTGCTCGCCGGAGATGAAGTGCACCGGCAGATCGGGGCAGCCCGCGGGCACGGGGCGGTAGGCGTCCCGCATCAGCTCCAGCAGCGCGCGGTAGCCGTTCAGCGTGAAGGGGAAGCCGCACAGCGGGTCGGCGTCGTACCTCTGCACGTTGTCCTGGTTGGTGGACAGCCAGGCATTGTGGGTATCCGAGCTGGGGTGCGCCTTGCTGAAGGAGCCGGTGGTCATCTGCACGAACAGCGGGCTGATGTACCGCTCACCCCGGAACAGCGTCATGAGCCGGTTCAGGAGCAGGCCCGCGCCTGTGGCGGGGTTCCGGCCGGGGTTGCCGCAGACCACCAGGGCATCGATATCCCGATCGTACTTCTGCCGGTACACCTGCACGGCCAGCGCGCCCATGCTGTGCCCGAACAGTATGAGCTTCTTCCCGGGATACTGCTGCCGGAACCACAGCGTGATCTGGTGCAGGTCATCCACCAGCGCGGCGGCGCCGTCCGCGTAGAAGTAGCCCAGGTCCTCCGGGGACTTCACGCTGGCCCCGTGGCCGCGGTGGTCGTTGATGACCGTGGCGTAGCCGTGCTGCGCCAGAAATTCCATGAAGGGCAGATAGCGCTCCTTGTGCTCCGCCATGCCGTGGGCAAACTGCACCAGCGCCCTGGGCTCGCCCTCCGGCAGCACAGTGCACAGGGACAGCGCCAGGCCGTCCCGGGCGGAGACCAGGGTCTGCGAATGGATGCCGGACATGCTCTCATCCTCCTATTGATGACAACACAAAGGGCGGCACATTTGTGCCGCCCTTGTGCGAAAGATTACTCCTCGACGGGCGCTTCCTCTACGGGAGCCTCCTCGACGGGCGCTTCCTCACCGGGGATGTCCTCGATGTCATACTCGCCCTCCTCGGGGATGGCGTCCATGGCCTCGTCCTCGAGCACCTCACGGATGGACAGAGAGATGCGCTTGGCTTCGGTGTTCACATCCAGCACCTTCACGCGCACGATGTCGCCCACGTTCACGGCGTCCTCGACCTTCGCGATGCGGGTCAGCGCGCACTGGGAGATGTGCACCAGGCCGTCCAGGCCGGGCTCCAGCTCGACGAACGCGCCGAAGGTGGTGATGCGCACGACCTTGCCCTCCACCACGGAGCCCACCGGATACTTCTCGCCGGCCACGGTCCAGGGGCGGGGCTGGGTCTGCTTGTAGGACAGGGAGATGCGCTCGCGCTCGGGATCCACGTTCAGGATCTTCACGTCGATCTCCTGGCCCACGGAAACCACGTCGGACGGATGCTTCACGCGGCCCCAGCTGAGATCGGTGACGTGCACCAGGCCGTCCACGCCGCCGATGTCGACGAAGGCGCCGAAGTCAGCCAGGCGGCGGACGACGCCCTTGACGACGCTGCCCACTTCCAGGGACTCCCAGATCTTCTTCTTCTTCTCGGCCTCTTCGACCATCAGAACGGCCTTGCGGGAAGCCACGATGCGCTTCTTCGCCTTGTCGATCTCGATGATCTTGAGCGTCATGGTCTGGCCCACGAACTCGTCGATCTTCTCGACATACCGCAGGGACAGCTGAGACGCGGGAATGAAGGTGCGAATGCCGGAGACGTCCGCCAGCAGGCCGCCCTTCACGGCCTCCTTGCCCACGCCCTCGACGAATTCGCCGGCTTCCTGCTTCGCCACGATTTCTTCCCAGGCCTTGCGGTTGATGATGTTCTTCTGGGAAAGAAGGACGTTGCCTTCGCCGTCATTCACTTTGACGACCTCGACTTCGATCTCGTCGCCGACCTTGACATCGGTAGAGGAAAGATCGGATTTCTTCACCAGTCCGTCCATCTTATAGCCGACGTTGACGCAGATCTCGTCTTCTGCGACGGAGACGACTGTGCCGGTCACGACCTGGCCGGGTCGAATCTGAACAAGCGTCTTCTCAACGTCTTCCATGGTCATGACGTCCTGTTCCGTGGTCTCTTCGGGGGTAACTTTCTTCTCGATGTCGTTCATTCTTGCAACAACCTCCTTAATTATACAATCCGGCGTGGAAGCACCGGCTGTAATCCCAATGGTATCGGACGGGTGAATTTCGATCCCGCCCAGCTCCGCCGCGGTCTCGATGAAGTACGTCCTGCGGCAGA
>JAFWBZ010000364.1 GCA_017537105.1 Clostridia bacterium
ATCCTTCTATGCACTGGTGGAGGGCATGGCGGACCTGCAGCTGGTGTATGAGCCCTCCGCCGACGCCTGGGAACTCGCCGAGGAAAGCGGCGTTGCACTGGAGTTCCAGCCCATCGGTCTGGACGCGCCGGTATTCCTGATCAACGACGGCAATCCCGTCGATTCCCTGACCCACGAGGAGATCGTCGGCATCTACAGCGGCAAGATCACCAACTGGAGCCAGGTGGGCGGCGAAGACCTGGACATCGTGGCCTACCAACGCATCGAAAACTCCGGCTCCCAGGTCATGATGAAGGCCCAGGTGATGCAGGATGTCGAGATGATGGATGCGCCCACCGAGCTGCGCACCAGCGAAATGGGCGAGTTGGTGGACGCCATCGCTTCCTACCGGAACACGGCCAACTCCATCGGCTATTCCGTCTACTATTACATCGACAACATGTACATGCAGGAGGGCATCAAGCTGCTGAAGGTCAACGGGGTCGCGCCGACCAACGCGGCCATCGCCAGCGGAGCGTACCCGTATCGGCAGCCCTTCTATGCCGTGATTCGCGCCGACGCGCCTGCGGATTCCCCTGCCCGGCAGCTCTACGACTGGCTGGCCACCGCCGAGGGGCGCGCGCTGGTGGAGGCAGCCGGATATGTGGCCATCCCGGCGGAGGAATAGCGCAGCAAACCGCAAATGGGCGCCCGCATTCGCACAGGAATGCGGGCGCCCGTTCGTTTCAGGAATCTCTATCAGAAGCCCAGCGCATCGTTGACCAGGATCACGTGAATGCGGTCCGCATGCCGGGAATAGCGGGTGATCAGAATCTGACAGCATATCGTGTCCGGCGACTTGCAGTTCATGCAGGCGCCGGTCTTTGTGCAGGGCGTGGACAGCCCGAAGCGCTGCGCGTTGATGGGCGCCGCCACGTTCCGGGCGCGCTTGATCGCAGCGTCCACGTCCGGGCAGACCTTGTTCATGCCCACGATGAAGATCACCCTGCGCGGGCCCTGGGCGATGGCGGAAACCCGGTTGGAATTTCCATCGATGTTGACCATCACGCCGTCCTCGGTGATCGCGTTCGCGCTGGCGAGGAACACGTCCGCATCGTAGGCCGCGAGCATCGCCGCTCGCTTGTCCTCCATGGCGTCCCGGTCGATAAAACGGTAATTGCCGGCCTTGACCGCATCCACCAGGCCGATCTCGTGGGCGCTCATGGCGCCGCCCATCGTGACGCTGGCGCCCTCGGGAATCAGCGCCAGCGCCTGTTCCAGGGCGGAATGTCGGTCGGCGGCATAGTAACCGGTCATGTTGCGGGACTGAAGCCCTTTGATCACCTTTTGCGCCAGCAGTTCGTTGCGTCGAATGATGTTTTCGTTCATGGCGATGCTCCTTTCTTCAATCGTCCTTTGGTGCGCGGCGTCCGCCCAGCCGGATCTCCTCTCCGCTGCGCAGCTTGTCCGCAATCTCCGTCAACCGCCGAAGCCTGGCGTTCACGCCGGACTTGCCCAGGGGCGGCGTCATCAACTCGCCCAGGCTGCTCAGCGCCATCTCCGGGTTGTTGGCCCGCACGTAGGCCATGTCCCGCAGGGACGCGGGCAGCTTTTCCAGGCCGAGCTCGCTGTCGATATACCGGATGTCCCGAATCTGCGCCTCCGCCGCCTCCACCACGCGATTGATGTTGGAGGCGTCGAAGTTCATCTGTCGGTTGACCTGGTTGGAAACCTCCTTGCGCACGCGGACGTTCTCAAAGGCCAGCACCGCCGAGCTCGCGCCCAGCAGGGTCAGCGCATCGGAAATGTCCTCCGCGCGCTTCAGATAGACCACAAAGCGATTCTTGCGCCCCGTGATCCGGGCGACGATTTCGTAGTAGCCGAGGCACTCCGCGACGCGCTCCGCAAGGCTCTGCTTGGGAAGCGCGATTTCAAAGTGATAACCCCTGTCCGGCGGCATCACCGCGCCGCACATCAGAAACGCCGCGCGCACAAACGCCTTTTTGCAGCAGGCGTACCCGGTGATCTCCGGCTTCGGGACCTCCGCCAGCCCAAACAGGCCGTTCTCGTCCAACAGTCCCAGCGCTTGCAGAAGCCCCAGGGACGCCTCCTCCGGTATGGCCAGCTGATAGCGGACCTGATTGTTCAGCGCATCGCCGCTGAGGGCACGAATCTGGCCCGTAATTCCCCAGTGCCGCTTCAGCATGCCAAAGAAGCGCCGGACGGTGGCGGCGTCCGAGGCGGTGATCGAGAGCGCGTAGCGGCTGCGCCCGCGCCAAGCGATGCCCCCCGACGCCAGCAGCGCCGCGGCAAGCTCGCTCCTGGCGCAGCAGAGGTCCTCCGTCTTCAGCCGCGCCAGCTCCCCCCGTACATCCGATGCAAAGGACATCGGTCAGCCCTCCAGGCAGGCGGTGTCCTCGCCCAGTATGCGCACCTCTGTCTCCAGCCGCACGCCGAAGCGCGCCTCCACCTCCGCCTACACGATGGCGATCAGCGCAAGAATATCTGCGGCAGTGGCCTCCCCCGCCTTGACGATAAAGCCCG
>JAFWBZ010000365.1 GCA_017537105.1 Clostridia bacterium
GCCTCCTCCGACGGCTGCGCGGGCGATTCGTGCGCGGCGCCTTGCGCGGAGGGAACACTTTCCTGGGTCTCGCTCCGCGGCGGCGCGGAGATGTCGGGGTATTCGATGCGCTCGTGGAACACGCCGGTCAGCACGGTGGAAAACGCGCTGCAGATCTTCTCCAGCTCGCTGAAGGTGAGATCGGACTCGTCCAGCTGCCCGTCGTCCAGCTTGCCGCGCACCAGCTTGCGGATCAGCGCGTCCACCTTCTCGGGATTGGGCTCCGGAATGGAGCGCACCGCGGCCTCGATGGTATCGGCCAGCATGACCACCGCGGCCTCCCGGCTGCGGGGGCGGGGACCGTCGTAGCGGAAGGCGGCGATGTCCACCTGCTCCGCGCCGTAGAGCTTCACGGCCTTGTCGTAGAACCAGAGGGCGACGCCGTCGCCGTGGTGCTGGCGGATGATGTCCACCACGGCCTCGGGGACGCGCGCCTTCTGGGCCATGGCCGCGCCGTCCCGGGGATGGGCGGTCAGGATCGCGGCGGACACCCGCGGGTCGGTGCGGTCGTGGGGGTTGTCGCCCATCTGGTTTTCGGAGAAATAGATGGGCCACTTGAGCTTGCCGATGTCGTGGTAGTAGGCGCCCACGCGGGCCAGCAGGCCGTTGGCGCCGATGGCGGCGGCGGCGGCCTCCGCCAGGTTCGCCACGATGATCGCGTGGTGATAGGTGCCCGGCGCCTCCAGCTGGAGCCTTCGGAGCAGCGGCTGGTTGGGGTTGGAGAGCTCGATGAGCTTGGCGTTGGTGGCCAGGTTGAACATGGACTCCATCAGCGGCTGGATGCCAATGCACAGCACGGCGCTCAGCAGGCCGCTGCCCATGGCCCAGACGGCGTTGGTCATGACGGACTTCAGCTCGGCGGAGTTGATCAGGCCCACGCCCATCGTGGCCAGGAAGTTGGTGAGGCCCACCAGCACGCCGGCCACCAGCGCGGTGGTGCGCTGCGCGCTCCGGGTGAGCACGCCCAGGATCACCGGCCCGGAGACCATGCTCATCAGCACCACGGAGAACATGGCCACCGTGAACAGGCCGCCGGAGCTGTCCGCCAGCAGCGACACGGTGAGTCCCAGCGCGAGGTTGAAGTGCAGCGCCACGCGGGGGTTGACCAGCAGCGCCACCAGCATCATGCCCAGCGCCGTGGGCATCAGATAGGTGTTCCACTGGCCGATGCCCAGCGACAGGGCGACCACCAGCACGAAGATCAGGCACAGCAGCGCCACGATCTTCGGCTTCAGCAGGTCCGGCCGATAGCGGCGCAGGTACAGCGCCAGGCTGCCCATCACCAGGAAGACCGTCAGCGCGATGCCGGCGATCAGCGGGATGTCCAGGCTGTCCTCCTTCAGAAGGCCCAGCGAGGAGAGCATCTGGTACTGCGCGTCCGAGACGATCTCGCCCCGGCGCACGATGACCTCGCCCTTGACGCAGGTCACGGTCTCCACCGAATCCCGGGCCTTCTGGCGGTTGGCCTCGGTGGCCTCCTCGTCGATCAGCATGTTCGGGCGCACGCAGGCGCGCATGGCCTCGGTGGCCAGGCCCACCAGCGGCGCGGTGTAGCCGGAGGTGGACAGCGAACGCGACAGCGTGGAGATGGCCGAGGATTCCTGGCCCTCCAGCAGCGTGTTGCTCAGCAGGCTGCGCACCAGTCCGGCGGTGTCCTCCGCCAGCGCCTGGAAGGTCTCCTCTCCGGCGTCGATCAGCGCGACGTACTGGTCGCGGGTGATGGGGAAGCCGAGCTGGCTCTGCAGCGCCTCGATGTCGCCGTCCGAGAGGGCGATGACCTCGTCCACGCTGCGCGCCTCCGCCAGCCCCGCCAGGGCCTGGAAGGACTTCTCCAGTTCGCCCATCACGGCGGGGAGCACGGAGTTGTCCACGCTCTTGTAGCTGGGCTCCACCTGGGCGGCGGCCTCCTCGCGCTTGCGCTCGGTGGTGACCACGTCGTTGACGTCCTTGGTGGCCAGGATGTCCATGGCGGCGGGGGAGCCGACCTGGATGTCGTGTTGCTCGGGCGTGATGCCCAACAGCAGCAGCAGCACCACCAGCAGATAGGCCACCGCGCCGATCAGGGCCGTCTGGAAAACCGGGGCCAGCCGCGACGCGCGGGGCGCGCGGGCCGCCCGGCCTTTGCGTTTCATCATGGGTTCACTCCTTTGCGGATGAAGGTGGGCGTCCTTCGCTCCGTCTTCTGCGCGTGCTTCTCATAGGCCTTCACGATGGCCTGCACCAGCTCGTGCCGCACCACGTCCCGGTGGGAGAGCCGCACGATGCCGATGTCGCTGACGTCCTTCAGCACCTCCAGCGCCTCCACCAGGCCGGACTTCTTGCCGACGGGCAGGTCGATCTGGGTGACGTCGCCGGTGATGACCATCTTCGAGCCCATGCCCATGCGGGTCAAGAACATCTTCATCTGCTCGCTGGTGGTGTTCTGGGCCTCGTCCAGGATGATGAAGGCGTCGTTCAGCGTGCGGCCGCGCATGTAGGCCAGCGGGGCGACCTCCACCGCGCCGCGCTCCAGCAGCCGCTGGTAGGCGTCCACGCCCATCATCTCGTGCAGCGCGTCGTACAGCGGGCGCAGGTAGGGGTCCACCTTCTGCGCCAGGTCGCCGGGCAGGAAGCCCAGCTTCTCGCCCGCCTCCACCGCGGGGCGGGTCAGTATGATGCGCTCGATCTCCTTGTTCTTGAGGGCCACCACCGCCATGGCGATGGCCAGATAGGTCTTGCCGGTGCCGGCGGGACCCACCGCGAAGGTGCAGGTGTTGCCCTTGATGGCGTCCACATACTGCTTCTGGCCCAGGGTCTTGCACTTGACCTGGCGGCCCCGGTAGGTGATGGCGATCACGTCCCGCATGATCTCGCCGATGCGGTCCGCCTTGCCCTCCGCCGCCAGCTCAATGGCGTAGCGGATGCGGGTGCGGTCCACGGGCTCGCCCCGGAGCACGATCTCGCTCAGCCGGTCCAGCGTCTCCCGGGCCAGCGCAGCCTTCTCCGGGTCGCCGGTGATGGTGACCTCCTCGCCGTGGGCGTAGATCTCCACGCCCAGCTCCTCATTGAAGATGGGAATGTTCTCCTCCTGGATGCCGAATACGCCGATAAACTGCTCCGGCGTCTCCATCGTCATGCGTTCGGTGTGGCTGCGTTCCTGTTGTTCCAATGCTTATCCTCCCTTGGGGTACTCCTCCCGCGATATCGCGGCGTTCGTTTGAATTTCATAGACCGCGCTCGCGCGCAGCCGATCGCCGGAGGGCCGGGAATAGCGCACCCAGCGCCTCGCGACGGCGTATTCTTCGGGACCGGTTCCGGCGAGCCTCGCCGCGGCGTCCGCCAGTGCCAGCGCGCCCAGGCGATTTCGGAGCGCCGCGCCGTCTGCGCGCTCCGCGACGGTCCGCATCTCCCGGCGGGTCTCCCGCAGGACGCACACCGGCGCGTACAGCCCGACGATGGGGATGACCTCCTGGGTGACGGCGGCCTGTTCAAAGGACGCACCTTCGGAAAGCGGGATCTCCAGCCAGGGCGTGCGCAGCCGTGCGGACACCGAGGTCCGGCCCGTGGGCTGGGTGCGGGTCGCCGTCAGCGAACCCTCCGCGCTGCCCTCGAACCAGGTGCGCACGATCACCTCGCCCATGGCGGCAATGCCCCGCGGGGCCTCGGCGGAGGCGCGCTCCTCGCCGCGAATCAGCGTCTGACCGGGCCGCACGGCGTCCCCAGGGGCCACGCAGGCCTCGCCGGCCTCCACGTTGACGGAGA
>JAFWBZ010000366.1 GCA_017537105.1 Clostridia bacterium
GGGGGGTGACGTTGACCGATTTACGATCTGAAATGGAGGGAAGCACATGAGCCGGATCAAGGATCTGCAGAAGCAGGTGCACAAGGTTTTGGAGAAGATGGATGACGAGGACAAGCGGTTGAAGGCCGTTTCCCATCTGCACGGCGTCGCGCTGGCGGCAGCGGTGCTTGCGAAGAAGCGCGGTGAGAACGCGGAGCTCGCGACGATGGCGGGTCTGCTCCATGACCTGTATGCCTACAAGAGCGGCAGCTACGACGACCACGCCCATCTCGGCGCGGAGTACGCGCGGAAGCTGCTGGAAAAGCTGGCGATCACGACGCCGGAGGAGACGGACGTCATCTGCGCCGCCATCTGGCATCACGACAGCAAGGCGGAGGTGGACGGCCCCATGGACGAGATCCTCAAGGACGCCGACGTGATCGACCACAGCCTCTCCGACCCGACGAAGGAGGTCAAGACGCACGAACAGGCGCGATACGCGAAGCTGTGTGAGGAGCTGGGATTGGCGGACTGATCGGCGGATCGGGGTCTGCGGGGGGCAATATGCGTGAATTATTGAATGATCCTTTTTATGAAGTGATTGGGAAATACGACAGATGCATCATCGATTATTGCCTGATCGAAGATGATGTGCCCCATCAAGGGAAACGCTCCCATAAGGATGCCATACTGTTTGCCATGCTCAAAGTCATGGAACGGGATATCGACGACCGGAGCAAAGAAGCTCAGGACGAAACGTTCCCGTGGAATCTTGATACAGGGAAGGCACAGGCACATCAGATCGACCCGGCGGCGTTGCTCCACGTGCCGGAGATACTGCGGACAGATCGTGCTGGTCAAAGGTTTTATGACTGCAGATTGCCGGATCCGCTCAAAGGCGAACAGATTCCTTACTGGTATGCCTTTTGGGAAACCCCGCATCCGTCGGGATATGGACCGGATGATTTCCGCAGGGTCAATTCCATTTTATTCCCGGCAGGAACGGATGAGCTGGAAGTGTATGAGTGGACGACGGACTGGTCCAACTATTTTGATGATGGACATGAATGGTGGGGCACGGCGTGCTGGAGCATCTATGACGGGCGCATGCACAGATATATCGTCATAATGGCATCAACAACGGACTGAGCGTTTCCGGCGATTGATCGAACAGTATTTCCTGTATGGAAGACATGAGTTAAGCTGACGTGGGGTACGGCAAGCGCGTGGATCGTGTCGACTTAAACAGTCTGGACCCAATCATCCGGGAAATCGGATATGAAACCACAAAGTGAACTTCACCCCATCAATAACAGAGGTGTGGATATGATGGAGCGCATTGAGGCCTTTGAGGCCATGCTGAAAGCGGCGCTGGAGCAGTCCGAGGCGGAGCGGCAGAAGATGGAGGCGCTGAAGGCGCAGGGCAGGGAAAAGTCCGCGACCTACCGTCAGTATCTGGGTAACCGCCTGTTTTATAATCAGTTGTTCGCGATGTACCGGCAATACGGCCTGATCGGTGAACGGGGAGAGTGAGCGCGATGTGGTGGCTGTTTGCGGTGGGCTCCGCGGTGTTTGCGGCGCTGACATCGATACTGGCGAAGATCGGCATCGAGGGCGTCAATTCCAACCTGGCCACGGCGATCCGCACAGTGGTGGTGGTAGCCATGGCCTGGGGCATGGTGTTCCTGACCCATGCGCAGGATGGCTTGGCAAGTATCAGCCGGAGGAGCTGGCTGTTTCTGATCCTGTCGGGCCTGGCCACCGGTGCTTCGTGGCTTTGCTACTACCGAGCACTGCAGCTGGGCGAGGTCTCGAAGGTGGTGCACATCGACAAGCTGTCGGTGCTCATCACGCTTGCGCTGGCGTTCCTATTCCTGCACGAGCAGCTCACCGTGAAATCGCTGGTGGGCTGCCTGCTGATCGGGGCAGGGACGCTGGTGATGGCGCTGTGACGACGCCCTGGGATAAAGGCCATGAAAGAGCAAAACATACTGAATGTCACGAATCGGTGGGAATTCCGGGCATGGCTTGAGGCGCATGCATCTGTCGAAGCGGAGTGCTGGATGGCGGTGAAGCGCGGCAGGCCGTGCGATCCGGAGGTCTTCTACTATCTCGACGCGGTGGAGGAGGCGCTGTGCTTCGGCTGGGTGGACAGTGTGCAGAAGCTGATCGACGGAAAGAGGATGCAGCGCTTTTCACCGCGCAGGAGCAACAGCCCATGGACGGAACTCAATAAGGCGCGGGTTCGGAGACTGGAAAGCCTGGGCAGGATGACCGACGCCGGACGCGCGGTATTGCCCACGATGGGACCGCGCAGCTTCCGCGTGGACAGGGAAATCGAAGCCGCCATGAAAGCAGCGCGCGTGTGGTCGAAGTTCAGGGCGTTCCCGGCGCTGTACCAGCGGGTGCGGGCGTATAATGTCGCTTTCTACAAAAACCGTGACCCGGAGATTTATCAAAAGGCGCTGGCCCATCTGATCGAGGAGACGAAGCGGGGCAGGATGTTCGGCGAATGGAACGACTACGGGCGATTGCCCGATGATTGAGCGGGAGGCGTTCTTCATGTGGAAATGTCCCAAATGTGGCCGGGAGTTCAGCAGGCAGAATCAGGATCACTACTGCGTAAAGCCGGAGACCATCGACACATACATCGCCATGCAGGATGAAGCCGTTCAACCCCGGCTGCGGGAGGTGCGTGACATCCTCCGAGCTACCTTGCCGGAGGCGCAGGAGCGCATGTCCTGGTCCATGCCCACCTACTGGAAGGGCAGGAACATCATCCACTTCGCCGCGTCGAAGAAGCATCTGGGCCTGTACCCCGGCGGCGAGGCGACCACGGTGTTTGCGGAGGCGTTGAAGGACTGGGATGTCAGCAAGGGCACCATCCGCATTCCCTGGAATCGCGAGCTGCCTGAGGCGCTGGTCCGAGAAATCGCCCGATGGTGCTATGAGGAGTATCGAAAATGAATGTATTTGACATGCCGTTTTCAAGGGTCTACTCTTGTCTTATGCAAAAGGCAGAGCGCAAGGGAAGGACCCGGGACGAGGTGGACGCGGTCACGACCTGGCTGACGGGCTATGCCGTGGATCAGCTTCGGAGCATGGGATCGGATGATACCACCTACGGCGCGTTCATCGACGGCGCGCCGGCATGGAATCCCCGCGCCGAATTCATCACCGGCAAGGTTTGCGGCATCCGGGTGGAAACGATCGCCGACCCGCGCATGAAGAAACTGCGCCAGCTGGACAAGCTGGTGGATGAGCTGGCAAAGGGGTGGCCGATGGAAAAGGTCACATTTGCCAGTCTGGACAGCCCGCGGCCGTTGTGATACAATTCCTGTATCAACATTCACAGGAGGCCCGGTATGCAGATTTCCAGCAGATTCACCATCGCGGTGCATATGATCATATGCATTGAGGCCTTTAAGGATACGCACAAGGTCACCAGTGAGTTCATCGCGTCGAGCGTCAACGTCAATCCCGTGGTGATCCGAAGGCTGCTGCAACAGCTGAAAAAGGCGGGCATCGTCGAAGTGAAGCGCGGCAGCGGCGGCGCGGATATTGCCAGGCCGCTGGATGAGATCACCCTGCTGGATGTCTACAACGCCGTGGAGAGCGTGGACAACGGCGTTCTGTTCCACTTTCATGAGAACCCGAACCAGCTCTGCCCCGTGGGGCGGAACATCCACGCCATCATGGACAGCCGCCTTCAGGAGATCCAGACCGCCATGGAGGAAAAAATGCGCGCCATGACGCTCAGTGAAATCATGGAGGACGCGAACCGGCTGCTGGAATTGTAAAATATCGTTGTAATGCTTGACATTACGACGTATGCCTTCTATAATATGGATGTATCAAAGAAGATTACAACGATACTGGAGGGCATGAAAATGAAGAATTACACCAAGATCAGCGTTGGTCAGGACGCGCGCACGGAGCTTCACGATCAGCTGGGCCTGACCGGCGCGGAGATCAGCGTCAACAACCTGCCGGCCGGCGCTGGCGTTCCCTTCGTTCACTACCACCACAAGAATGAGGAAATCTACATGATCCTCTCCGGCAGGGGCCAGGCCATACTGGACGGTGAAACCGTTGCGCTGAACGCGGGCGACTGGCTGCGCATCGCGCCGGAGACCCGCCGGCAGTTCTCCGCGGCGGCGGATTCCGCGATCAGCTACATCTGCATCCAGGTCAGGGCGAATTCCCTGGAAGAGTACACGGCTGCCGACGCGACGATCGAGCAGTAATCAACGGCACGTTGCGCATTGATCCTCCGGCCATATCGCAAACCCGCATATTGCCGGAGTTTTTGTCTGCCTGAACACTGCGGGAATGAGGGCCAAAGGGGAGGAGATTCTGTTGAGCGTTTGCATCAAGGACCAGATCCAGAATATGAACCTTGTGATTGGCTGCACGGTGGGCTGCGATTACTGTTATGCCCGGAACAACGTGCGCCGCTGGCACATGATCGAGGATTTCTGCCATCCTGAGTTCTTCCCGGAAAAGCTGCGTCTGATGGAACGGCAGCGCCCGCAGAACTTCCTGCTGACCGGCATGAGCGACCTGGCCGGGTGGAAGCCGGCGTGGCGGGACGAGGTGTTTGCCAGGATCCGGGAGAATCCCCGGTACCAGTTCCTGTTTCTCACCAAGCGTCCGGACCTGCTGGACATCGACACCGACCTGGACAACGCATGGTTTGGCGTGACGGTCACCCGGCGGGCCGAGCTGTGGCGCATCGACGCGCTGAGAGAGAACGTCAGGGCGAAGCATTACCATGTCACCTTTGAGCCCCTGTTCGACGATCCCGGCGAGGTGGCGCTTGACGGCATTGACTGGGTGGTGGTGGGCACCATGACCGGCGCGCAGAGCCGAAGGGTGCGCACCGAACCGGCGTGGGCATATTCCCTGACCGAACAGGCCCACGCCAGGGGCATCCCCGTGTTCTGGAAGGAAGACCTCGTTCCGATCATGGGAGAGGAGAACATGATACAGCAGATGCCGGAGGCATTCAACCGCGTACTGGAGGCGCAGAGCACATGGAAAAGCAGGAAATCAAAATAGGACATGTCGAGACAAAAAGCGTGATAAGCGCAATGAAGGTGAACTCCCGAAATACCTGATAAAGAATAACCACGAGCCCATCGTATCACGCGAAACCTTTGAGGTCGTGCAGGCGGACATCCAGAGACGCGCAGCAGCGGTGCCTGAGGGACATGGGCATCATGCTTTCTATCCCTTTACCGGTAAACTGATATGTGAGCTATGCGGGAAGCATTTTCGACGGCGGCATAATAACGGTATTATCGTCTGGCAGTGCAATACATACATGATATATGGAAAGGACAAATGCCCGGCCAAGCAAATCCGGGAAGCGATTCTCGAAGACGCCTGCGCGCAAGCAATTCATGTCTTAGCTGTGTTATTGTTTCTTTACTAAAACATAATTCTGTGATAGAATAAATCCGGGTTACAGAAGGAAGTGCAGTCCTTATTAACGGGAGGAGTTTTGATTTATGAAGAGACTTTTTCTGGCAGCTCTGTGTATGGCATTGGCGATAACCCCGATTCATATGACCAGAGCAGAGGAGGCAGTTGAAACCACAAAAGAAACTACATCCATAACAGATCAGGCAGTAGCTCTCTATGATGCAGAAGATTATGATAACGCAGTCCCGCTTCTTCAGGAAGCGGCTGATCAGGGCGACCCTGTTGCACAAAACAAGCTGGGGAATTGCTATATATCTGGCTGGGGCGTAGAGCAGGATTATGAAGAAGGCCTGAAATGGTATCATCTTGCCGCTGATCAGGGCTATCCCAACAGTTTAACCAATTTGGGATACTGTTATTATTATGGTGACGGTGTACAGCAAGATTATGAAGAAGCAGTGAAGTACTTCCAGCTTGCTGCTGACCAGGGTTTTGCTGAGGCACAGGATCACCTTGGCCTGTGTTATGATTATGGTTATGGCGTAGACCAGGATTATGAAAAGGCACTGAAATACTATCAGCTGGCCGCAGATCAGGGCTTTGTGGACGCACAATACAATTTGGGCAGTATGTATTATCATGGCCTTGGCGTCGAGCAGGATTACCAGAAGGCTATGGAGCTTTACCGGCTGGCTGCGGATCAGGGAGATGCGCTTGCAATAAACGATATCGGTTGGGCGTATTATAAAGGAGAAGGGGTAGAGCAGGACTATGATCTGGCAGTCAAATATTTCAAGGAAGCTGCTCAACATGAGAACAGATATGCCCTATTCAACCTTGGAATGTGCTATCAGGATGGTACAGGAGTAGAGAAGGATATCGAAAAAGCCGCAGAACTTTATCAGAGAGCTCTTGATTACGGGTATGAACCGACTGAGGAAGAGAAGCCCAGGGTGGAAGAAGTACTGGGTAACACACCCCTTGCAAACCCATGAGAAGGAATGACAGCAGAGGAACTGCCAGATGTTACCGGCTTTTCCTTCAATATACCGGAAGGCGTGAAGAACGGAATCTGTCGCTGTCCGTCGCCGGCGAGGCACCGGACAGTTGATCGTTGTGCGAGCCAATCAGAATGCCTTGGCGACCCAGGGTGTAATCCCCGCAATGTTGGCGAGGTTCGGTGCTGCCTGGTATTGCGGATACTTGCCGATGGCGCTGGCCAGGACCTTGCGGGCGCTGCCCGGTACGGCGTACTGAACTGTCATAGTCGCCGCCCCGGGATCATCCTCGGCATTGATGATACTGTACTTGGCATGCTGTTTCAATCGCTCTCCCAATAGTGCCCTGACTGAAGAAAACGACAGGTTCTGACAATTGCGCCAACACTTTTCATGTGATAAAATTGGCATACAGATTGATGGCTGTTTTTTTGAGCAGGGTGGAGGCCGTTTTATGAAGTTGGGATCAATCCAATTGCCGATAATAAAGCATTATTCTTGTGACGTTCTTGTCGCAGGCGGAGGCGTTGCAGGCATTTCCGCCGCCTGCTCGGCGGCGCGGAACGGAGCCTCCGTCATACTCGCGGAGCGTGACGGATGTTTGGGGGGCACGGCCTCGGTCGGGCTGGTTGGGCCGTTTATGTCCGCTTTCGATCCACAGGGTAAGCGTCAGGTCATTCGCGGTTTTATGGATGAATTGGTTGCGCGCATGGTGGAAAAGGGCGGAGCGATCCACCCGCGGGATTGTCATGGCGGAGACGGCTATAGCGCATTCCGCGTCAAGGGACATATTGGCGTAACACCGTTCGATCCGGAATGCCTGAAGGAGACCGCTGAGGAACTCTGTGAACACTATCACGTCAAACTGATCTACCATATGCTGCTCGTGTCCTGTGAAAGCGACAATGGGCGCGTCAGCAAAGCGTTCTTTGCGACCAAGAACGGAATCTATGAGATCTGCGCAAAAGCGTATATCGACTGTACGGGGGATGCAGATTTGGCCGTCGCGGCTGGCGCGGAGACCGTATATGGGGACGAAAACGGAAGAACGCAGGTTGCCTCCATCTTCTTTATGATCGACGGTGTCAATCGGGGTCGCCTTGAGGCGTTTGTGGGACGGCATCCCGAGGAGACCGAAAAGCGACAGCGTTACCTGGAGGATGTCGTTGAGAAGGCAATCGCGGACGGCACATTCCCCTGCGGAAGAAGTCGTGTTTCCGCCTTTGAAAGCGTCAACGGAATCTGGCGTGTGAATATGACACAATACGACGAGCCTGCCGATCTGGTCGATCCGGAGGACGTTACGGCAGCTGAAATCGCCTGCAGAAAGCAGATCCAGCCGCTTATGACATTCCTGAAGGAGCATGTGCCCGGGTTTGAACACATCCGACTGCTCTGCTCGGCAAATGCGCTCGGCATTCGGGAGAGCAGGAGGATCGTCGGAGAGTACACGCTCACCATCGAAGATATGGCTGGAGGCGCGAGGTTTGAGGATGCGATATGCACGGTCGGAAGCGCCGTGGACTTCCATGGAACCGCAAAACCCGACGGCTCGTATGACGGGGCGTACTATATTTCCGGCGATGCCTGTGCCGAGATCCCGTTTCGTTGCCTGCTTCCCAGAAAAACCGTAAACCTTGCGGTAGCCGGTCGGTGCTTATCCGCGGATCAGCTGGCACACAGTGCGGTGCGCGTCATGCCGCCATGCATCGCAATGGGACAAGCCGCCGGAACGGCAGCCGCCATGTCAGTCCGAAACGGGCAGGATCTTCGCCAGCTTGATTCTCAGGCGCTTCGAGCGCAGCTTATTGCCGACGGCGTGGCGCTCGAAGGGGTTTGATTGATTCCGCCTCGCCTCTCAAACCCGGATACGTTGGTACGCTGAATTGCCGCAGTAATCAGGAAATTTAAGCATTGCTCTATCCTGTCGAGGTTTCAGGTGATATAGAAAAGAGCATGGTTGCCAACCCGGATATCGCTCAATTTTTCCCAGCCCTCCTGAGAGTAGAATAAAGTCTGAACAGGTGTCGCGGGAACTGTTCCCATGGCACCTGTTCAGACATAATAGTCAATTTGCCGCAGAGTCACCGGGAAGTGGGCTCCGATCTCATTTCCAGGCGCGTTGCCAACAGGGGAAACAGAAAAACGACATAGAACATTTGAATGAAGCAGGAGAGCGTGGTGCCGGCAAAGCCGGGTATCCACGCTTTGATGAGCGGAGCGAGAATCAGGCTGACCACGTAATAGCTCATGAGGCCAATAACAGCTCGTGTCAGCTTCCGTGTCAGGGGGACATCGGTGGAAAAGCCCACATAACGACGCTCCAGAACCCAGCCGACCAGGAAGGCAATGCAGTATCCTACCCCTTTGAAGGTGTCGTTCGCCATTTTCGAGCCGTCCACAATCAGCTTTCCTTCCACGTCAAAGTCCTCAGGATAAGGCTTGAGCGCGGCGTAAAGGGCCACGGCGGCGCAAAGGACCGCGCCGACACAGACCACGAGCCAGTCCTTTTCCGGATTCTTCGCGACCCATTGCATGAGCTTCAATGTCAGCCACAACACGAGCAGCCCGGCGCCCATGCCGACCAGCACGTCCTGCGGCGTATGGACGCCGAGATAGATTCGGCTGAAGGCTACGAGTGCCACCACAACGCCCAGCACTGCGCGAAGGGGCTTGGGCAGATCTGCCCGCATGGCGCCGCCGCCAAACACCGTCGCGGCGTTCATCGTGTGCCCGCTTGGGAAGGAATAACCAGTCGCGGTGGTCATGGCGTTTCCATGGGGCAGTATGCGCGCATCCCTGATCCAGGGCCGATAGGCACAAACGGTCACCTTCAGTGCGCCGTTGACCAGTCGGTTGCCGCTCCAGCCCGCCATCAGATAAGTGCCCAGTTCCTTGCTGACGCTCCAGTAAAGAATCGCCATGATGACGATTACAGAGTTCAGCTCGCCCAAAAAGGTCATCTTGGACAGAAAATCCGCCAATATCCCGCCCGCTCCGTTCCTGAATTCCTGCAGCCGCAGAAGAATCTGAATATCCATAAGCGCTCCTTCGTAAACCTGTAGTCATGCGACATGTTCCAATTCCAGATGATCCGACGAATTCAATGTATCACAAAACAGGGACTTATGGAAGTGGTTATTCGATATATATCCTGAAAACCCTGCATGGTCTGCCCGTGCAATACATTGAACGACGGCTTTGCGATACTGCACCAGTCGAAATGACGGCCACGGGCTTTTCCTATGTGATTGTAGCACTTTTTGCTCCACCTTTTTCGCTACCGGGGAGAATGTCCAAGTAGTATCTGATTACGATCTCAATTTCCATTTTGAATTCACATCGTCGAGTGCTTCGGTTTCATTTGAGTGCATTGGATGCATGACGGGACAGATGTCGGATAGGACAACCCTGCACAGCAATTTTAATACAAAGTTGCTGTGCATTTTCTTTTGCCATTATATGCAGTTTTGAGGGTTGAGAGGGCTTGGAAGTGTGCATTTTTGCGTCATAGACGCCAGATTATGCAAATCCTTTAGTTTAGTGAAGCAAATAGGGCCTTCCCCAACGGGCCGAAATCACCTCATTTTGCCCCGGATGGGGCCTAAGGCCCTGTTTGTTATGAAAGCTCTCGAAATACCAGAATTAACTTTATAGTCATATTTCAGTCTAAAACAGCCCCAAATAGGCCGTTTTAAGGCCAAAAACACAAGTGACACAAGCCTGTGACACAAGTGTTTTTGAAGAATAGGTTAAGCACTTTTTCAATTCAAAATAGACTACCTTTTTCTATGAGGCGATCAGGCTCTCCAGCGTCGCAAACAGCTGCTCTGGTTCGACCGGCTTTGACAGATATGCATTTAATCCCGCCTGCATGCTACGTTGGACATCTTCATCAAAAGCATTGGCGGTAAGCGCTATAATCGGAATCGTCTGCGAGTCCGGGCGCTCCATGGATCGGATCGCCATTGTTGCCTCCAGTCCATCCATTTCTGGCATCCTCATATCCATCAGAATGGCGTCGTAATAGCCTGGCTCGTGGGCACTGAACAGATCGACGGCAATTCTGCCGTTTTCGGCAACATCCACTTCGATTTCTCGCATCGTCAGCACCATCATCATGATCTCGGCATTGACAGCGACATCCTCGGCAAGCAGGATTCTACGGCCCTTCAGATCGACGGTCTTCTTCGCCAGCGCCTCGTTTTTGCGTCGGAAAGCCTCGCGGAACTCATCCATCACGCTGCCCGCGAACAATGGCTTGGGTACAAAGGTATCTACGCCCGCGCCCCTTGCCTCGTCCGCAATGTCATCCCAGTTGAAGGATGTAAGAATGATGATGGGCGTGTCATGTCCAACGATCGAACGGATCTGTCGCGTCGTTTCGATGCCGTCCATTTCCGGCATCCGCCAGTCCACGAGAATCAGATCATAATCCCCGCGACGGCCATGCCGGATTCTGACCTTGTCGATACCTTCCCACCCTGACTCCGCCGACTCACAGGTAATGCCAATCTGCCCGAGGACGATTTCCGCATGTTCCAATGCAATCCTGTCATCATCGATGATCAAAACGCTCATGTCATGGGGGTTGAGATCGCCCGCCTCCGGCGCGGTGCGCTTTCGGTTGGTTTCATCCAGCGTAACCGTAACAATAAAGGTTGTGCCGATGCCTTTTTCACTTTCCACATCGATGTGACCGTTCATCAGTTCAACAATGCTTTTCGTGATCGGCATTCCCAGACCGGTACTTCCGTATCTGTTTGTGGAGGAGGAGTCCTCTTGACTGAACGCATCGAAAATATGCGGTATGAATTCCTTGCTCATCCCAATGCCGGTATCCCGGAAGGTCAGGCGGATGGTAGCCTTGCCCTCAAACCGCTTGCCTTCTTCGATAAGGAAGGTTACGGTTCCGCCCTCCGGCGTGAACTTCACCGCATTGCCAAGAATATTGAGCATCACCTGTTTCAACTTCATGGCATCGCCGATATAGTATTCGTCGATTTTCCCAATGATTCTGCATTCATAATGCAGGCCCTTGTCACGACACTGGCCGCTGATCATATTGTTGACCTGTTCAAGGCTCTTGGAGAAAGAGAACTCTTCCTTTTTGATGACCATTCGCCCTGACTCTATGCGGGACATATCCAGAATGTCGTTAATGATGCCCAGCAGATGATGGGCGGACGCATCAACCTTTCCGAGATACTCTTTGACCTTGTCTGAAGCGGTAGGATCGTTCATCGCGATATTGTTCAGACCGATGATGGCGTTCATGGGCGTGCGGATCTCATGGCTCATATTGGAGAGAAACGCCGTCTTTGCCCGGTTTGCGTCCTCTGCGCTGTCCAGCGCGTCGCTGAGTGCCCGCTGCTGTGCCATGGAGTGACGCATCTCTTCGTCGATATCCGAGAAGCCCACGCCGATCGCATGGACCAGGTGATCCTTGCGGCCCTCCGGATGACGAACTCCCGCCATTCGCAGCAGGGAATAGGTTTCCTTCCCGTCATGCAGTTCAAGGAATCGAAAAGAGATGATCTGCTGCTTCCTCAACGCGGACCGGATGTTCTCTGGCTGAATAAAAGCCAGGTATCCTTCCCGATACTGTTCCGCAACGTGATTGTAGGCAAACGCGGTGAAATCGCGGACGAAGGGAAAAGACGCACCCAGCGCAGGCGCTTCACTGAATCTCGGATCATTGCGATAGCATACCGCTACATCCTTATCCAAATCAACATAGTAGACACTTCTGTAGTCGGACGCGAGCGCTGTGATCATTTTATCCTGCTGTTCCTTCAGAGCCTGCTGCTCCAGCAGCAGCTCCTTCTCTTTCAGGCGGGCTTTGTTCCGGCGGTTGTCCCGGAAAAGAAGGAAAAATACCAGTGCGGCGACAGCGAAAATGATGCCCCCGAACAGAGCCATGTGATCCCGTAGCGCATCCACAAACCCGTATTCGTACAGCCCGGATGTATAGCGAAAGGAGATATTCTGAGCGTAATCGCCTCCCAGGATATTGATGCCCCGGTTGAGCAGCTTCAAAAGCCCCTCATTGCCGATTTCAACGCCAAAGCAGCGATCATCACTGTGTGTGGCCTGATGCATGGACAGCCCTTCATACCGACTGTTTCGAAGGATGTCATTTGCCCGCAGGCCGTTGAGCGTCGTTGCGCCTGCCTCGCCGGAGAGCACCGCTGCAAGACAAGCGTCAATAGAGGGATAAAGCGTGATTTCCGCATCCGGATAATGGGTACGCACGTAATAGTACTGCATGCGGTTGTTCTCATTCACCGCAAACGTTTTTATCCTATCGTCGCTGTATTCTCCACGAAAGACCAGTTCCATTGAGGCGGAAGCTGCCGCACGGGACTGGTAAATACCGTTCTCCTCTGAGTAATACAGTCCTCCGCCCACCGGGAAAGCGGCGTCGATTTCACCCGCGCTCATCGCTGCGATCATATTGTCGTAGCTTGAGAAGCCCGAATATGTGATAGCGATATGATCGATTCCAAGTGCCTTGAGGAGATCCGGCATATAATCCCGGATTAACCCCGTGACCTGCCCCTGCCTGTCGGTATCGCTGTAAGGCAGATAGTGCTCCAAATAGCCGATGTGAAGTGTATCGTGCGCCGCGAGCCATTCCCTCTCTTTTTCCGAGAACGCCCGCGCTTTGACGCTGACGCCATAATACCTGGCTCTGAGAGAATTGAGGAAATTCGGCTCCTCCGCGGCCATCTGCGTTTGTGCCTCGTTCAGCTGAACGAGGAGATCCGGTTTTTGTTTATTGACGCAAAGGTAGTAATCGGAGGTCCCAAAGGCGAGCAGCGGCTCGGCGTGATCCCGCCCATACGCGCCGTCACTCTCCGCCGCCAGCACATCGACCTCGTGCGCGTCAAAGGCGCCAAACAGTCTCGTATGCTCAGGAAAAACCACCACGTTCGCCCGTATGCCATTCTCGGACAGAAACTGGTTCAGCACGCTGCTCATGGCACTGTCCAATACGCCGATGCTCTTTCCGGTGAGCGTGGAGGGATCGGTTGTGATTTCCGTATCTGTATCATGTTTAACCAGATAATAGGATTCGCTGCCCATGATTGCGCTTGGATATCCGACAGTATCTTTTCGTTCTTCTCTGTAGGCCAGACCGGCAAGCAGATCAATCTCCCCATCCAGGAGCATTTGATACAGATCACCGAATCCGCCGTAGATGTATTCATACTTCCAGCCGGTGTACTCGGAGATTTTCTGATAGTACTCGTAGGCATACCCGGTCTTCACCAGGCCTTCGCCTGCCCCTTCCTGAAAAACTTCGTTTTCATAATAGCCCACGCGCACTACCCGTGGTTCTGTAGTGGCGAAGGCTGTAAGCGGCAGCGAAGAGAACGTGATGCTTAACAGGCAGCACAGAGCAATTGCGAGTTTTGCTATTCTTTGTATCGTTTTCTTATTTCTATGTTTCATTTCTGTTTGGCTCCTTCCGCCTGCCTGGTTCCACTGTCATTCAGATGGCTTATTCAGTATCGGTTTTATGGCATTGCTGTGGTTCCATGTTTTCTTAATCCATGCTCTCGTCAATGCACATTATCAAGTATCATATAATGAGATATAGATCCTGTTGAAGTGTCGTTTACATTATATCAGTATAGCACGGCCAAAGTCAATCTTGCACATATTATTATGGAAAACCGCACGAATGTACTTGTGACGGTTCGTTGAACATACCTGGTCTTCAGCCGATATAACTTGATAGTCAGAGCGCTGCGACACTAATATGCCATGACCGCCAGCGAAAGGGCAGCGCCCGGCTGGGGCAATAATATGAGCCGTTACGGGCGGCTGAAAGGATGGTACAGGCAGACCTCTTCCTCCATGCTCCAGCTGCTCCTGTACCTGTGCAGCGAGGAGCCGGACATGCCGGAGATCGAGCATCCACAGCAGCGCAGGCGGCTCTCCGGAGGCGTGCGCTCCCCGGAAGCGCCGAGGGTATGGGATGTGGGCGTCCGCGTTTCAGCAGTCATCAGGCGCTTCAACGGAAAGACGACTGTGGCAACGGAGAATCGTGAAAGCGGGGCAGCTCCGGGTAGCCATGCCAGTCCGCGCCCGCATGTCCGATCCGCTCATTGGCACACCTACTGGACGGGACCGCGAGACGCAGTTTTCCCGCTGCGGAAGCCCGTGATGCGCTGGATTCCACCGCTGCCTATAGGGATGGACTGGAAACGGGAAATGCCAACCAACATCCGAATGGTTGGAGGATAAGGGGATTTAATCCTGATGAACAAATCTATGCCGGGCTGAATAATGCTCTGCAAAAACGTTCATGAATTGTTCATCACCATATTAGCACTCACCACTTGACAGTGCTAACAAAACGAGTATAATAATATACGAACCGAGGGGGAGGAAAGAAAGAGCCCCGGAGGTTCAGGGTAACAACATACAAAGACCGACGCCGACACGACAACCTGCCCGAGGATGCCACCCGAAAGGGAGCACACCGACAGCGGGTGCGCGACCAGCGCAAGAGGGTCAAAGGAGGTAAGAGTTATGTTGATGCCGAGTATCTTTGGTGAAAACCTGTTTGACGAATTCTTTGGTGAC
>JAFWBZ010000367.1 GCA_017537105.1 Clostridia bacterium
CTGAACGGAAAGGACATCTCGCACATGTCCATCCGCGACCGCTCCAAGTCCGGCCTCAGCCATATCCCGGAGGACCGGCACAAGCACGGCCTGGTGCTGGACTACACCCTGGAGGACGATATCGTACTCCAGCGCTACTTCGAACCCGAGTTCAACAATCGGGGCTTCCTGCGCCGCAGGAACATTCGCGGATACGCCGATCGCCTGATCGAGCAGTACGACATCCGCTCCGGCCAGGGCCCGATCACCATGGCGCGCAGCATGTCCGGCGGAAACCAGCAGAAGGCCATCATCGCCCGGGAGATCGACAAGGATCCCAGCCTGCTGGTGGCCGTCCAGCCCACCCGCGGCCTGGACGTCGGCGCCATCGAATACATCCACAAGCAGATCGTCGAACAGCGCAACCAGGGCAAGGCCGTGCTGCTGGTATCGCTGGAGATGGACGAGGTCCTGGACGTCTCCGACCGCATCCTGGTGATGTACGAGGGGGAAATCGTCGGCGAGCTGGATCCCAAGAAGACCAATCCGGAGGAGATCGGCTTGTTCATGGCCGGCGCAAAGCGGGAGGAGGTGCCCAGTTATGCAGGCAACTAAGCCAAGGGAGTCCGTACTGAGAAAGCCCATGGTGCAGACGCTGGCGGCCAGCCTCGTGTGCATCCTGCTGGGCTTGCTGGTGGGCTACATCGCCCTGTTGATCATCAGCCCCAAGGGCGCGACCAGCGCCATCATCGACGTGCTCAAGAACTTCTGGACCTACTCCAAGCCCGACAAGCAGCTGAAGCACTTCGGCTCCACGCTGATCACCACCGCGCCGCTTCTGATGTGCGCGCTGTCCGTGCTGTTCGCGTACAAGGTCGGCCTGTTCAATATCGGCGCAGCCGGGCAGTACGTCGCCGGAGCCGGCGCGAGCCTCTACTTCGCCCTGGCGCTGAAGATGCCCTGGTTCGTCTGCCTGCTCGCCGCGATCCTCGCCGGCGCGCTGCTGGGTGCGGTCTCCGGCTTTTTGAAGGCCTACCGCAACGTCAACGAGGTCATCTCTTGCATCATGCTGAACTGGATCTCCCTGTACCTGGTGAACACGCTGCTAGCCGGCGTCAAGAACCCCACGGGCAAGGATACCTTCACCGTCACCTCCCAGAACACGAAGGCGCTGCTGCCCGCGGCGGGCCTCGACGGACTGTTGAACAACAAGAACGTCACCATCGCCATACCGCTCGCGATCCTCGTCTGCATTTTCATCTGGGTGCTGCTGAACAAGACGCGCCTGGGCTACGAGCTGCGCGCCACCGGCCTGAACAAGAATGCCGCCAAATACTGCGGCATGCGCGACCGCTACAACATCATCCTGACCATGGCCATCGCCGGCGCGCTGGCGGGACTGGGCGCCGCGATGCTCTACCTCTCCGACTTTGAGCAGTGGGCCGTCACCCAGGCCTCCGTGCCCGCGATGGGCTTCAACGGCATCGCCGCCGCGTTCCTGGGCGGCCTGAACCCGATCGGTGCCATCTTCTCCTCCTACTTTATCCAGCACATCACGAGGGGCGGCACCAGCCTGACCTCCACCGGCGTGTACTGCTCCCAGACCTCTGACCTGATCACCTCGGTGATCATCTACATGTGCGGCTTCGTGCTCTTCATGAAGCAGTTCATGAACAAGCGGTTGGACAGCCGCCAGCAAAAGAACAGCCAGAAGGGAGGTCGCGCCGCATGATGCTTCTGATTCAATACACACTGATCTTTACTTCCGTGCTGATGCTGGTGGCCCTCGGCGGCTGCTTCTCCGAGCATTCCGGCGTCATCAACATCGGCCTGGAGGGCATCATGGTATTCGGTGCCCTGGGCGGCGCGCTGGTCATGCGCTATCTGCCCGCGGGCACCTCGCCGGCGGTCATCGTCATCGCGGCCATCGTCGCGGCGATGGGCGTGGGCATTCTCTACTCCCTGCTGCTGGCGGTCGCGGCCGTCAACTTCAAGGCGGATCAGACGCTGGTCGGCACCGCGATGAACCTGCTGGGCACCGCCGCCGCGACGGTCATCGTCAAGGCAATCAACACCGCTGCCGACGCCAGCAATCCCTCCTCGGAGATCATGTACGTCGACGCAAAGAAGGCCTTCATTCTCGTGGACGGCACCGAATTCAGCTGGTTCATGATCCTCGCACTGATCCTGCTGATCGCCTCCTACGTCATCCTCTACAAGACCAAGTTCGGCCTCCGGCTGATGGCGTGTGGCGAGCATCCGCAGGCCGCTGACTCCGTGGGCATCAACGTTCACAGGATGCGCTACGCGGGCGTGATGATCTCGGGCCTCCTGGGCGGCCTGGGCGGCCTGGTGTACATCACCGCGGGCATCAGCGCCTGGAAGTTTGAAAACGGCGTGGCCGGCTTTGGCTTCCTGGCCCTGGCCGTCATGATCTTCGGCTCCTGGAAGCCCCAGCGCATCGCACTGGCCGCGCTGCTGTTCGGCCTGTTCCGCTCGCTGAGCAACGTGTACACGGGCTTCAACTTCCTGAAGAGCCTGAACCTGCCGAGCACGGTCTACAACATGCTGCCCTATATCATCTCGCTGCTGGTGCTGGCTTTCTTCTCGAAGAACTCCGCCGCGCCGAAGGCCGAGGGCATCCCCTACGACAAGGGAAGCCGTTGATATACTGCCCGAAGCGCTTGCGGGCGGACAATCGCCGCCCGCAGGTCCTCCGAAACGATGACAAACCCTGCATCCTTATTCGAATGCAGGGTTTGTCATGTCATTCGGTTTCGCGTATCGAAACGTGGCACGGTCCTTCGCTCGCAGGCGGTCAGCCCATCCTTTCGCCCACCACCATGCACAGATAGGCGGCGGCGGCGTCAAAGCGCGCGTCGTGGTAGTGGTCCCCGCCGCCGTACCACTTCCGGCACTTCTCGGCGATGAATTCCTCGGTCAGTCCGAAGTGGTTGCACAGCTCCTCGAGCCTCGGCGGCTTCAGCACCTTGGGATTTTGCTTCAGCGGAATGTGCGCCTCTTCCGTATAGTGCTTCAGAGTGCAAAACACGGGGTAGTCCGGCAACCGCACGCCGTAGCGCTGGAATTCGCGTTTGATGTACTTCACATCCCCGGCCACGTCGTGCCCGATGATGAGCTTGCAGTCGGCAAAATCGCGGTAGATTTCATCCATGTGGTCCACAAAGCC
>JAFWBZ010000368.1 GCA_017537105.1 Clostridia bacterium
CGCCGTCGTATTTTCAGATTTTACAGATTTTACCCCGCCCGGCTTGACGCGCGGGCGGGCGTTCATTATAATAGTGCAAAAAAGTGCAAGGGAAGAGGCAAAGCCATGAAACAGATGATGATCTACAACACGCTGTCCCGCAAGAAGGAGCCCTTTGTGCCGGTGCATGACGGCAAGTGCGGCATCTACGCCTGCGGCCCCACGGTGTACAACTATTTCCACATCGGCAACGCCCGGCCCTTCATCCTATTCGACACGCTGCGCCGCTTCCTCCGCCATCTGGGCTATGAGGTCAAGTTCGTGCAGAACTTCACCGACATCGACGACAAGATGATCAAGCGCGCCAACGAGGAGGGCACCACCGTCGAGGCCGTGGCGGAGAAGTACATCGCGGAGTACTACAAGGACGCCGAGGCCATCGGCGTGGAGAAGGCGGACGTGCATCCCCGGGCCACGAAGCACATCGGCGAGATCATCGCGCTGATCAAGAAGCTGGAGGCCAAGGGGCTTGCCTATCGGGTGGAGAACGGCGACGTATACTTCGACACCCAGGCCTGGCGCTCCAACTACGGCCGCCTGATCGGCCAGGACCTGGACGACCTGGAGTCCGGCGCGCGCGTCGAGGTGGGCGATCTCAAGCACCATCCGATGGACTTCGCGCTCTGGAAGGCCAAAAAGCCCGGCGAGCCCTTCTGGAAAAGCCCCTGGGGCGAAGGCCGTCCCGGCTGGCACATCGAGTGCTCGGCCATGTCCATGAAGTACCTGGGCGAGACCTTTGACATCCACTGCGGCGGCGTGGACCTGATCTTCCCCCACCACGAAAATGAGATCACCCAGTCCGAGGGCGCGACGGGCAAGCCCTTCGCGAACTACTGGATGCACAACGGCCACATCAACGTGGACAACAAGAAGATGTCCAAGTCCGCGGGCAACTTCTTCACCGTGCGGGACATCTCGAAGGAGTACGACCCCGAGGTGGTGCGCATGTTCATGCTCTCCGCCCACTACCGCAGCCCCATCAACTTCTCCCGCGACCTGATGGAGCAGGCCAGGGCCGGTCTGGAGCGGCTCTACACCGCCCGCAACAACGCGCTGTTCGCGCTGGAGCACGCGCCGGAGCGCGACATGAACGAAGCGGAGCAGGCCTTCGCCGACCGCGCCAGCGGCTTCATCGACCGCTTCGACGACGCCATGTGCGACGACCTGAACACCTCCGAGGCCATGGGCGTGCTGTTCGAGTACGTGCGCGACATGAACACGTCGCTCGCGGACGCGAACCAGCCCTGCCGCGCCGCCATCGAGGCGGGCCTGCGCGCGCTGAACGTGATGGCGCACGAGGTGCTGGGCCTGCTGATGAAGGACCTGGACACCACGCCGGACGAGGTCAAGGCGCTGGTACAGGCCCGCGTCGAGGCCAAGAAGGCGAAGAACTTCGCCGAGGCGGACCGCCTCCGCGACGAGGTGCAGAAGCTGGGCTACGTCATCGAGGACACCCCCAAGGGGCCGAAGGTCAAGAAGGCCTGACGCAGAGGAAACGGCGCGCCCATCGCAGGGAGCGCCGCTTCTGAAGGAAATGCATATGCAAATGCAGGAGCGCTGCATGGCGCCCCTGCTTTCTCTTTGCCCCCGCGGGTCCTGTCTGCGTTTGCCCTGGCCTACGCGCCGCACAGCGCCCGAAGGCAGGAGGCCGCGGCCTCCCGGGTGCGGAATGTGTGCACTTCGATGCCGCGCGCAGCATTCAGCAGCCCGAGGATCACTGGCCTCGTCTCGCGTTCAAAGCGCATCACGAAATCCACGAGCTCCGGATCTTCCTCCGTCTCGACCCACGGCATGTCCTCCCGGGCCACGCCCCGCCGCGCGGCGATGCCTTCGAGACACACCTCCCGGGGATAATCGAGGAAAAACACGCAGTCGCAGGCTGCAAGCCTGTGCGGCAGGGTGCGGGAGTAGTTGCCGTCCAGGATCCAGCGCTCCGTGCACAGCACGGCATGCAGGCGCCGATCGAATTCCTCCCGGGATGCGTGCGTGCGATCTGCCCGCCAATACAGCTGATCCAGGTAGATCAGGGGCAGCCCGGTGACGTCGCGCAGGTTGCGGGCAAAGGTGCTCTTTCCGCTGCCCGGGCAGCCGATCACCAGCACCCGGTTCACCTTTGCGCCTCCCCGTCCATAGTCCGCCACTCCGCCGCCAGCCGCTCCGCGTTCGGGCTCTGCGCGAGGATGCCCCGATGGGGCTCCGCATTGGTAAAGCAGATGAAGCCGATCTCCGTGCCCACGGGCACCCATCGCTCCAGGCAGGCCTGAATGCGCCGGCCCAGCACATCCATCGTCCGCGACAACAGACCAAATTCTGTCAGCGCCTCCAGCGCGGCGTCGGTAGTCACGCAGTTCAGCAGCGTCCGCAGGAGCTCCAGGTTCCCGCCGCACTCCAGCGCGCAGGCGATCAGCGTCTCCATGCGGCCGTCGCCATAGGCCGAATGGGTGTTGTACGCCCCAATGCCCAGCTTGGCCAGCTTGCCGATGTGTCCCACCAGCAGGATGCGCCGAAAGCCGCAGTTCACCGCGGCCTCCACCGCGTCGCCGATGAAGTTTCCGGTGGAAACCTGTCCCTCCAGCGACAGGCCCAGCGCCTCCCGGGCGAAGGTCTCCCCGTAGTTGCCCGGGCACAGCAGCACGCCCGACGCGCCGGCCGCCGACCGCACGCCGAGCTCCAGGCGGATCGTGTCCACCAGCGCCGCGTTGCTCATGGGCTCCACGATGCCGGTGGTGCCGATGACGGAGATGCCGCCCACGATGCCGATGCGCGGGTTGAATGTCTTCTCCGCCAGCGCCTCGCCATCCGGTATGGAGATGACGATCCGGATTCCGCCCGCGTAGCCGCATTCCGCGCAGACCGCCTCCACCTGTTCGCGGATCATCCGCCGGGGCGTGGCGTTGATGGCCGCCGCCCCCACCGGCTGATCCAGGCCCGCCTTGGTCACGCGGCCCACGCCCCGCCCGCCGTCGATCTCGACGCCGGAGGCGATGCGCTCCGCCCGGGCGTACACCAGGATGCCGTTGGTGATGTCCGGATCGTCGCCGCTGTCCTTCTGCACGGCGCAGCTGGCGCATCCCTCTCCGATCTCCGCGTCCAGGATCTCCAGCGTCAGCCGGATCCCCTTGGGCGTGTCCAGCTCTGCCGTTTCGACCGGCGCGCCGGTCAGCAGCATGCGGGTCGCGGCCTGCGCCGCCCCGGCGGCACAGGAGCCCGTGGTATAGCCGCAGCGCATCGTCCTGCCGCCCTTGGTGATGTATTGGCGAAGCATGTCGGCCTCCTCGTGCAGACTTTGGTTTGTTTCAGCGCCCCAGCAGGTACAGCAGGGCGTTGCAGATGGCCGCCGCCACGTTGCTGCCGCCCTTCCGCCCCCGGGCGACGATGTACGACACGTCCGCGGTCATGATCAGCTCCTTGGACTGCACCACGTTCACGAAGCCCACCGGCACGCCGATGACGAGTCTCGGGGACAGGCGGCCCTCGCAGATCATCTCGTAGATGTGGACGAGGGCCGTGGGCGCGTTGCCGATGGCAAAGATCAGCGGTCGGTCGATCGACGCCGCCTTCTCCATGGCCTGCACGGCCCGGGTGGTGCCCTCCCGCTTCGCCGCCTCGGCGACGTCCGCATCCGCGATGAAGCAGCGGGCCACGCAGCCGTGGCGCCGCAGCGCAGCCTTGTTGATGCCGGAGAGCGCCATTGTGGTGTCCGTCACGAACACCGCGCCGTCGCGGATGGCCTGAATCGCCCGGTCCAGCACGTCCTCCGAGAAGCACAGCGCATCCGCGTACTCGAAGTCCGCCGAGGCGTGGATCACCCGCATGACGATGGGCGCCAGCGCCGCGTCGATGGGATGGGGCAGCTCCTGCGCGATGATTTCAAAGCTGCGCGCCTCGATCTCCATCGGGGCGACCCGCTCCAATTCAATCTTCATCGGGCGCGCCTCCCTTCCGCCGCTGCATCGAGGCGATGGTCACCGGGTTCAGACCGGTCATCAGGTGGTATCGCCCGGCGCGCTTGCCGCGCGCAAGGCTCAGCTGCACGATCTCACAGTCTGCAAAGCCGCGCGCCCGGGCGATCTCCGCGATCTCCCCCACGGTCTCCAGCGCGATGGCGTTGATCACGATGCGCACCTCCGGGTTCTTCGCCAGCAGCGCGCCGACGATGGCGTCCAGGTTGCCCGAGCTGCCTCCGATAAAGGCATGGCTCGGCACGGGCAGCGCCTCCAGCGCCTCCGGCGCAGTCCCGCGGACGACCTCCAGGTTGCACAGGCCAAACTTTCGTGCGTTGCGCTCGATCAGCTTCGCCGCCTCCTCCCGGCACTCGATGGCGTACACCCGGCCCCGGGGACAGTTCAGCGCCAGCTCCACCGACACGGAGCCCGTGCCCGCGCCGATGTCGTACACCAGGGCGTCCTCGGTCAGCCGCAGCTTGGACAGGTCGACCGCGCGCACCTCGCTCTTGGTCATCGGAACGGGTCTGCTGCCCTCCGCGCCGGGGTCTCGCAGGAACGCCTCGTCGGGCAGGCCCACCGACAGTGCACCGACTCCGGTCGGATATTCCAGCAGCATGGCGCTCAACGGCGCACACACATGTCCGATCAGTTCCACCGCCGTGCCGCGGGTCACCTTTTCGTCCTCGTAGGACAGCCGCTCGCCCACCGTGACCATCGCAGCGCCCATGTCCGCCGCGCACAGATCCCGGCAGATGCGCTGCACGGCATCGGTGCCGTCGGTCAGGACGAACACCCTGCCCCACTTCATCAGCTCCGGCACGACGGAGCCCTCCCGGCCGTGCAGGGAGACCGTGTGGACGTCCTCCCAGCCGGTCTGCGCGCGGGCACAGAGCACCTGCAGCGTGCTGAGCCCGGGGATCACCCGCACGCTAATGCCGGACAGCAGCGGCAGCAGCCTCTTTGCGCCGCTGTAAAATCCGGTATCGCCGGACATCACCACCGCAATCCGGCGGAACTCCGGATGCTCGCCGATGCGGGCAACGATCCTCTCCGGGGTGATCTCCGCGAACTCCGGCTTGCCGTAGCCGGCGACGGCCTCCAGCATGCGCCGGGCCCCGATCACGCAGTCCGCCTCCCGCAGGACGCGGTCCGCCTCGAAGGTCAGCGTGTCGCGCGCGCCCATGCCGATGCCCACGACGGCGACCTCCGGTGCCGCCCGCAGGCCGTAGCGCCCGCACAGCCAGCGGACCATCCCGGCATAGTCCAGCCCCTCCCGCTGCGCGGGCCGGCCGATGACGATGCAGCGGGCTCCCGCCTGCCGCGCGGCCTCCAGCTTCTCTGCGAAGCCGCCGCTGCTGCCGGAGGCCTTGGTGACCAGCCACTCCGCGCCGACGGCCCGCAGCATCGCCGCGTTCATCTCCGTCGAAAACGGACCCTGCATGGCGAGGATGTGCGCCGGACTGAAGCCCGCCGCCTCGCAGGCCTCCAGCGACGAGCGCATCGGGAGCACCCGCGGATAGAAGCGGTCCCGGTAGCCCTCCACGCGGGTATAGGGCGCAAGCTCCTTGCTCCCGGTGGCCAGCAGCGCCTTCCCCGGATGATCGGCCAGATACCCCGCCGCAGCCTCGATGGAATCGACGAGCACCGCGCCTTCGCACGCGTCCCCGGCATTCCGGTTCAGCCGGTGGTACGGCGTGCCCGTGGCCGCGCAGGCGGCGACGAGGTTTTCGGAGACCTCGACGGCAAAGGGATGCGTGGCGTCGATCACGGCGTCAAACCGCCGCGCCTCGAACAGCGCGCGCATGCCGCTCGCGTCCAGGCGGCCCGTCGAAACCTCGACGTTTCCGCTCCGGGGCATCAGCGCCTTCCCGTATTCGGTGGCCACGCAGACGCAGACCGACACCGGCTGACCGGACAGGAACTCCACCAGCCGCCGTCCCTCAGTCGTGCCCGCGAACACGCAGATCCTACACATCCCGATACCCCCTGGGCGTCACCATCCGCCCGCCGATGACCTTCGTCGTGGAATTGCCGATGAACACCGTGGTGAACATGTCCGGCACATATCCCCGCAGCTCCGAAAGCGTCATGAGCTGCGCCGCCTCGCCCTCCCGGCCGATGTTGCGCACGATGCCGCATATGGTCTGCGGGGACTGATGGCGCAGCACGATGTCGCAGGCGCGCTGCAGATAGTCGCTGCGCCTGGCGCTGCCGGGGTTGTACAGCGCGATGCAGAAGTCGCCCCGCGCAGCGCAGTCCAGCCGATCCGCGATCCGCTCCCACGGGGTCAGCAAATCAGACAGGCTGATGACGGCGAAGTCGTGGGACAGCGGCGCGCCCAGGCGGCACCCGCCGGAGATGGCCGCCGTGAGGCCGCCGACGACCTCCACCTCCACCGAAGCGTCCTCGCCGCGCAGCTCGCAGATCAGTCCGGCCATGCCATAGATGCCGGCATCCCCGGAACAGACCACGGCCACCTCCCGGCCCTCCCGGGCCAGGTCCAGCGCCATCCGGCATCGCTCCGCCTCCCGGCGCATCGGCGTCGTAAAGAACTCCTTCTCCGGGAAGTGATCCCGCACCAGGTCGACGTAGACGTGATAGCCCACGATCGCGTCGCTGGAGCGCAGCGCATCCACAGCGCGCAGGGTCATCTCCTCATAGTCTCCCGGGCCGATGCCCACCACGCGAATCCTCGCCAAAGTCGATCCCCCATTCCATCTCCGCCACCGCGACGGTCACGCCGTCCATGGCGGTCTTCGACACGATCAGCCTTCCCCCCGCCGCCAGCGCCGCGCGCTCGCAGACGTTGTCCACGCCCACCGTCCTTTGGACGAATTCCGAACGCGCAAGCGCGCCGGACACCTCGCGCAGCTGCGCCGCAGTGAAGAACTCCAGCGGCCAGCCCCGGGACCTGCAGAATTCGATCAGCCCGGGCTCGTCGGCCTTGACGTCGATGCTCGCCGCGCCCGCCACCGCCTCCGGCCGCAGCCGATGCTCCGAGAGCACCCGCTCCACCAGCGCGTCGATCGCGCCGGCGGGCGTC
>JAFWBZ010000369.1 GCA_017537105.1 Clostridia bacterium
GCCACTGGGCGAAGGGCATGGAGCCGGAATCGTACCAGCAGTCGATGACCTCGGGGGTACGGTGCATCACGCCGCCGCAGTCCGGGCAGGTCAGGGTAACCTCGTCGATGTAGGGGCGGTGCAGCTCGATGTTCTCGGGCACGTTGTTGCCCAGCCGCTTCAGCTCCTCGATGGAGCCGATCACGTGGGTCCTGCCGCACTTGCACACCCACACCGGCAGCGGCGTGCCCCAGTAGCGCTCGCGGGACAGGCCCCAGTCGATGACGTTCTCCAAGAAGTTGCCGAAGCGCCCCTCCTTGATGTTGTCCGGATACCAGTTGACGGTGCGGTTGTTCTTCAGCAGGTTGTCCCGCACGGCGGTCATGCGGATGAACCAGGTGCTGCGGGCGTAGTAGATCAGCGGAGTGTCGCAGCGCCAGCAGAAGGGATAGTCGTGGGTGAAGTACGGCGCGGAGACCAGCTTGCCCGCCTTCTCCAGGTCCTCCAGGATCATCGGGTCGGCCTTCTTCACGAACACGCCGGGCCACTGGGTCACCTTGGTCATCTCGCCCTTGGCGTCCACCAGCTGCAGGAAGGGGATGTGGTTCTCGCGGCCCACGCGCGCGTCGTCCTCGCCGAAGGCGGGCGCCTGGTGTACCACACCGGTGCCGTCCGTCATGGTCACGTAGTCGTCGCACACCACGGTCCAGGCGTTCTGCTCGTTGTCCACGCCCCGGATGGCCTCATACTGGAAGTCGAACAGCGGCTCGTAGCGCAGGCCCTTGAGCTCGATGCCCGGGAAGGTGATCTTGTTGGTCACCTCGACGCCCTCGCCCAGCACCTTCTCAATCAGCGCGTCGCCCATGATGATGGTGCGGCCGTCGTAGTCAAAGCGGGCATAGGTCTCGTCGGGGTTTACGCACAGCGCCACGTTGCTGGGCAGCGTCCAGGGCGTGGTGGTCCAGGCGTAGATATACGTGTTGTCCTGGTCCTTGACCTTGAACCGCACCACAGCGGAGCGCTCCTTGACCTCCTTGTAGCCCTGGGAGACCTCGTGGCTGGACAGCGCGGTGCCGCAGCGGGGGCAGTAGGGCACGACCTTGTGGCCTTTGTACAGCAGGCCCTTGTCCGCCACCTGCTTCAGGGACCACCACACGGACTCGATGTAGTTGTTGTCATAGGTGATGTAGGGATTTTCCATGTCGGCCCAGAAGCCGACGCGCTCGGACATGCGCTCCCACTCGCTCTTGTACTTCCAGACGGACTTCTTGCACTCCTTGATGAAGGGCTCGATGCCGTACTGCTCGATCTGCTCCTTGCCGTCCAGGCCCAGCATCTTCTCCACCTCGAGCTCCACCGGCAGGCCGTGGGTGTCCCAGCCGGCCTTGCGGGTGACGTGTTTGCCCTTCATGGTGTAATAGCGCGGGAACAGGTCCTTGATGGCGCGCGTCTCGATGTGGCCGATGTGCGGCTTGCCGTTGGCCGTCGGCGGGCCGTCAAAGAACGTCCACACGTCGCAGCCCTCGCGCTGCTCCATGGACTTCTTGAAGATTTCGTTTTCCTTCCAGAACCGGATGACCTCCTGCTCCCTCGCCTGGAAGTCCAATGCCGTGGAGACCTTTTCAAACATGACCTTTCCTCCCCAAAAATAAAATGCGCCTTCATCCCTTGGGACGAAGACCCTTCGCGGTACCACCCAAATTGGCGTGCGCGGAAAGCTGCCGCGACGCCCGCTCGTTCCGCGCTGTATCGGGCGCACCCGGCAAGGCCTACTCGCGGTGGCGCCGCTTTCAACCCGCTGCTCCGAGGGGATTCCCCAGGACCCAAGGCCTCCGGACTTGCACCGTACTCCGGCTCGCTCTGCGCCTGAATCGTGGGCACGCCTCATCCACGCAACGATATTTCCTTACTATTATAGCGCAATTTCCCGATTTGTAAATGCTTCCTCGTCGAATTCAACATCGAATTTACCATTTTTCAGGCGAAACCCATTCACTTTTGCGTGTTAGTGTGTTATAATCAAGGTGTCACAATGGAGGGGATTGTGGCGGATTTCAATTCATCACGCCTTGAGGGGAGGTCGTTTCATTGGATATCTTCAACAAGTGTTATCAATACACGGTCGCCAATGACCTGCGCAAGCAGGGCATCTATCCCTATTTTCACGCGCTGGAGACCCGACAGGACACCGAGGTGATCATGGAGGGCAAGCGGCGCATCATGCTGGGCTCCAACAACTACCTGGGGCTGACTACCTGCCCCGAGGTGCAGGAAGCGGGCCTGAAGGCGCTGGAGCAGTACGGCACCGGCTGCTCGGGCAGCCGTTTTCTGAACGGAACGCTGAAGCTGCACCTGGAGCTGGAGGAGGAGCTGGCGCACTTCCTGCACAAGGAGGCCTGCTGCACCTTCTCCACCGGCTTCCAGAGCAACCTGGGCATCATCTCCGCCATCGTGGGCCACGGCGACTACGTGATCTGTGACAAGGAGAACCACGCCTCCATCTACGACGGCTGCAAGCTCTCCTACGGGCGCATGCTGACCTACGGCCACGCCAACATGGAGGAGCTGGAGATCCAGCTGAAGAAGATCCCGGATACCGCGGGCAAGCTGATCGTCACCGACGGCGTGTTCAGCATGGGCGGCGACATCGCGAAGCTGCCGGAAATCGTGGCGCTGGCGAAGAAGTACGGCGCGCGCGTCATGGTGGACGACGCCCACGGCCTGGGCGTGATCGGCGAGGGCGGCCGGGGCACCGCCAGCTATTTCGGCCTGGAGGACGAGGTGGACCTGATCATGGGCACCTTCTCCAAGTCCCTGGCGAGCCTGGGCGGCTATCTGGTGGCCAGCGAGGCGGTGGTGGACTACGTGCGCCACAACTCCCGCCCGTTCATCTTCTCCGCCTCCATCACGCCGGCCAGCGCCGCCATCGCGCTGGCGTCGCTGCATTACATCGAGGCGCATCCGGAGATCGTTACCCGGCTTTCCGAGCTGTCCGCCTACATGCGAGAGGGGCTCAAGGCCCGCGGCATCCCGATCATCGAGGCCGAGACGCCCATCATTCCCATCTACACCTACACCATGGAGGCCACGCTGACCCGCGCACGCCAGCTGTATGACGCGGGCGTCTACGTCAACCCCGTGCTGCCGCCCGCCACGCCGCCGGACCTGTGCCTGCTGCGCACCAGCTACATGGCCTCGCTGACCCGGCCGCTGCTGGACGAGGCGCTGGACATCTTCGGCGAGGTGTTCTCGAAGCCGGTATAAACCTTAAAGCATTCGGGGGACCGTTCCACATGGGACGGTCCCCCGCTTTATACGCGCCTCTTTGGGAGCGCGCCGTTGGCCGCATCCTCTCCCGTTGGCGGAATATAAAATCTTTTCGCCCGCGGGGTTTTCAGTATATTCCCGACACACGAAGTGCATACTCTGTATCATCAAGGCTTTGGGGAGGGGATCAAATGGACCAGGCAATTTCCCACGAAGATAACCACCGCATCGAGCTGCCCCGGCCGGGCAGGCGCACGGGGTGGAGCGAATCCGAAAACAAACTCCTGTGGGAGACCGCGGACGAGGCGCAGCAGCAGGGGCTGCCCCTGAAGGCCGTTTTTGAGCAGATCGCCCGGCAGACCGGACGGCGTCCGAACAGCATACGAAATTATTACTACGCCCAGGTGCGCCAGCACGGGGACGGGCAGGCCCACGCGGCGCGGTTCGTGCCGTTTACCCAGGAGGAGGTGGACTGGCTGATGGAGCAGGTGCTCACCGCCCGCGCCGAGGGACAGTCCGTGCGCGCCTGCCTGCAGAAGCTGTCCGGTGGTGACCACAGCCTGATGCTCCGGTACCAGAACAAGTACCGCGCGGTGCTCAAGAGCCGCCCGGACTACGTGCGCGAGCTGGTGGACCGGCTCAACGCCCGGGGCGTGATCTGCGAGACGCCGCAGGTGAACCACCGCGTCCGGGCGGATCTGGACCCATCCAGCCAGGCGCTGACCCACGAGGCCCGGCGCTCCGGAGACGCCGAGCTGGCCCGGGCCTGCGAGGTGCTGGCGCAGTACCTGCGCGGCCAGCGCACGCCTGCGCCAGGCGCCGCGCTGCAGGAGACCGCGCAGCGGGTGATCGATCCCGTCAAGGAATTCGTCGCC
>JAFWBZ010000370.1 GCA_017537105.1 Clostridia bacterium
GCGCGTAGCCCTCAGCGAAGCTGTGCCTCAGCGCTCGGTTGACCTCGGCGGGGTCCAGCGACACGCCGAAGCGCGCCGCCGTCGCGCAAAGCGCCGCCGTGCTGTGCGGGTAGCTGTCAAACAGCGTGCCGTCGAAATCCCAGATGTAGTGAAGGTAATGCTTCATGATGATTCAGAACGCAGTCAACAAGAATGGTTTAATTCGCTACAGCACATCCGCCCGCCCCATGATCTGCGGGGCGGGCGGATGGATCAGCCGCTGTCGCTGAAACAGAAATGAAGCGCCCGGCCTCATGCGCTTGGATCTATGGCGCATGAGGCCGGAAAATCAGTCGCGGCAGCAATTGGCTGCCGGCCGCGGCAGCAATCAACAGCCGATTCTATCGGTCGGCGCTTACGCGTCAGCGCGGACACGCCAGCCGTACTTGTCCTCGATGCGGCCGGTCTGGATGCCGGTGATGGTGTCGTAGAGCTTCTGGGTCACGGGGCCGATGTTGCCGTCGCCGATGGTCATGACCTCGTCCATGTAGCGCAGCTTGCCCACGGGGGAGATGACGGCGGCGGTGCCGGTGCCGAAGACCTCCTCCAGCTTGCCGGTCTTCTGCGCCTCGATCAGCTCGTCCACGGAGACCTTGCGCTCCTCCACCTCCATGCCCCACTGGCGGCACAGGAACAGTACGCTGTTGCGGGTGATGCCGGGCAGGATGGAGCCGTTCAGGGCGGGCGTGACGATCTTGCCGTCGATCTTGAAGGCGATGTTCATGGCGCCGACCTCTTCGATGTACTTGCGCTCCACGCCGTCCAGCCACAGCACCTGGCTGTAGCCGCCGTCGTGGGCCTTCACCTGGGCGATCAGGGATGCGGCGTAGTTGCCGCCGGTCTTGGCGAAGCCGATGCCGCCGCGCACGGCGCGGACGTACTCGTCCTCGATCCAGATGCCCACAGGCGCCAGGCCGCTCTCATAGTACGCGCCGGAGGGGCTCAGGATGACGATGAACAGGTAGGTCTTGGAGGGCGCGACGCCGAGGAATTCGTCGGTGGCGATGATGAAGGGACGAATGTACAGGCTGGTGCCGGGCTCAGTGGGGATCCAGTCCTTGTCCACGGCCACGACCGATTTGATGGCCTGCACGAAGTCCTCCTCGGGGATCTGCGGGATGCAGAGGCGGTCATTGGAGGCGTTGGCGCGCTTGGCGTTCATGTCCGGGCGGAACAGGTAGGCCTCGCCGTTTTCGCCGCGGTAGGCCTTCAGGCCCTCGAACATCTCCTGGCCATAGTGAAACACCATGGCGGACGGCGCCAGGGAAATATTCTGATAGGGTACGATGCGGGCATCATGCCAGCCCTTGCCCTCGGTGTAGTTCATGACAAACATGTGGTCGGTGAAGATGTGGCCGAAGCCCAGCTTCTGACCCGGCGCCGGCTTTGCCTTCGGCGCAGTCATTCTTTCCACGCGGATGTTCAGCATTTCCATCGCTCCCATTCTCTTGTCGGTATTCATTTCGCAATGCAAAAATGCATCTGCACCCCTCTATGATACCGCGTTAAAACGGGAAAATCAAGTAAAAAACGGTCAAATATGCAGCTTCGGGCGGATCTTCCATCACTTTTTACATTCCAGCGCGCTTCCGGCCAGCGATTGCCACCCATGATCCGATCCCGTTCGGCCATACTAAGCGGGCAGCTCGAGGAAAGGAGTGAGAGGACATGAACGAGACGATTCAGCTGCTGCAGGACGTGGTGCGCAACGCGCGCAGCGGCGAGACGGCGGCGGAACAGCTGTTGGACAAGGTGCAGGACCCGCAGATGCGGGGCGAGCTCTCTGTGGAGCGCGAGCGCTACCGCGAGGCGGCCCGGGAGGCCGAACAGGCGCTGGAAAGGTCGGGCGGCAAGCCGGAGCCGGTGGGCCTGATGGCGAAGGCGGGCATGTGGCTGGGAACCCAGATGAACACCCTGACGGACACCTCCAACGCCCACATCGCCGAGATGGTCATCCAGGGCGCCACCATGGGCGTCATCGAGATGACCAAGGCCAAGAACAGCTATCCCGACGCCGACGGAGACGCCGCGGGCATTGCCAGTCGGTTTATCGTGATGCAGAACGACATCATCGACCGGCAGAAGACCTACCTGGGATGACTGCATCTGCGGGCGGCCTGTACCGACGGCCGAAGGGCAGTAAATGACAGATGCGGGAGCCGCCACGCGGCCTGGAAAGCGTCGGCGGCCTCCCGCCGGGACCGGGACGGATTTACACTTTCACCCTTGCATTGTTCCTCGAATGGGGATAGAATATGCGGGCAAGGGGTGTGAATATGAACTGCTTCAAGCCTGATTCCGATCGATCCGCCGCCCGCGCGCTGGCGCGGTCCGGCATGATTGCCGCCATGTACGTGGTGCTGACGATGGCGTTCCGGCCCATCAGCTTCGGCCCGATACAGTTTCGCATCGCCGAGGCGCTGATGCTGCTGCCGGTATTGATGGTGGATGCCGTGCCCGGCCTGTTCATCGGCTGCCTGCTGGCCAATCTGCTGGGCGGAGGCGTTTGGTTCGACGTGGCGCTGGGGTCCGTCGCCACGCTGCTGGCGGCCCTGTTTGCCTATCGTTGGCGCAGGTGGCCCGCGCTGTCGGCCTTTTCCGCCGTGCTGTTCAACGGCGCGATCGTCGGACCGGTGGTCTACTTTGCCTACGTGCGCGCGCCGGGCGATCCGGTGAACGCGGCCGTACTGCTGTCCACCATTGGCACCGTGGCCCTGGGCGAACTGGTGGTGTGCTACGGGCTCGGCCTTCCGATGCTCCACGGCCTGCGGCGCCTTCCGGAGAGGCTGTTTTGCGATTGACGAGAAATCGGAAACGCGGTTGCGCAAGGGGACTGTCGCACTTTGCCGGTGCGGCAGTCCCCTTTTCGCGCCGAAACCTTGTGATTCGGGGGACGCTGTGCTATAATTCATATAAAAGATGATGGCCTGCGGCGATTGCCCGGGCACAGGAGGCATCCATGCAGAGGGATAAGATTCGCACCACCGTTCGCATTGCGGGCAAGGACTATACGATCGCAAGCTATGATTCCGCCGAATACGTCAACCGCGTGGCGGCCAGCGTGGACCGCAAGATGAGCGAACTCGGGCTCGCAACCCGCCTGCCCGCCGCGCAGCTGGCCGTGCTGGCGGCGGTGAACGCCACCGACGACATGCTCAAGTCCCGGGATGAGATCGATCGGCTGCGCCGGGAGAACGAGGCGCTTCGCTCCGCCGTGGAGTCGCTTCGGGAGGAGCTGGACGGCCTCCGGAGCCTGGCGGAAAAGCCTGCCGCGCCGATGGAGGACAGCGATGCCTGAGAAGTGCATGGAGCTGCTGGCGCCCGCCGGAGACATGGACGCCCTGGTGGCGGCGGTGCAGAACGGGGCGGACGCCGTGTACCTGGGCGCCGGGCAGTTCAACGCACGGCGCCGCGCGGGCAACTTTGACGGAGCTGGGCTCAGGCGCGCCGTCGACTACTGCCACATCCGGGGCGTAAAGGTGCACGTGACGCTGAATACGCTGGTGCGGCAGGACGAACTGGACGCCCTCGCCGGGACCATCCGGCTCATCAATGATAGCGGCGCGGATGCCGCGATCGTGCAGGATTTCGGCGCGGCGCGGGCGGTGCGGGAGATCGCGCCGGAGGTGGAGCTGCACGCCAGCACCCAGATGGCCGCGCACAATTTCCAGGCCGCGCAGTTTTTGAAGGCGCAGGGCTTTGACCGGATGGTGCTGGCGCGGGAGGCGACCTTCGAGGACATGGAGGCCTGCGCTGCGACGGGCATCGATGTGGAGGTCTTTGCCCACGGTGCGCTGTGCGTGGCCTGCTCCGGCCAGTGCCTGATGTCCAGCCTGGTGGGAGGCCGCAGCGGCAATCGGGGGCTGTGCGCCCAGCCCTGTCGACTGCCCTGGCGGCTGGACGGCCGCGAGGGCTACCTGCTCTCCACGACGGACCTCTGCGCCATTGACGATCTCGATCGACTTCGCCGCGCGGGCATCAGGAGCCTGAAGATTGAGGGTCGGCTCAAGCGACCGGAGTACGTGGCGGTCACGGTGGCCGCCTATCGCCGGGCGCTGGACGCGCTGTACGCGGGCAGGACGGAGGACAACGCTGCCGCCCGGGCGGAGCTTCGGCAGATGTTCAACCGCGGCGGCTTCACCCGGGGCGACGGGTCAGGGGTGCGGGAAGAGGAGCTGATGTATCCCGAACGGCCGAACCACATCGGCGTCGAAGTGGGCGCATGCTCCAGACCCGGCGAAGTGCAGCTGGCGGCGGACCTCAATCCCGCCGACGCGCTGGCGCTGCGAAGACAGGGCCGCGAAGACATGCCGGTGAAGCTCGCCGGCCGGAGGGGAGAGCGCCTGCGCTGCCCCGCTGCGCGGCCGGGGGATGCGCTGGTGCGCCTGGTCAGCGAGGCGCAGATGCAGGCCGCCCGGGAGAGCGCGTCCGGAGAACACCGCGCCGTCGGGATTGCCGCAAGCGCTGCGCTGCACATCGGCGAGCCCGCGCGGCTCTCTGTGACGGACGGCGCGCATGCCGTCGAAGCGCGGGGCGATGGGATCGCCCGGGCCACGGGCAGGCCCTTTGACGCGGCGCGCGCGGAGGCGCAGCTTCGCAAGACCGGCGGCACGGCGTACCGCATGGATGCGCTGGAGATCTCCGCCGACACCGATGCGTTCGTTCCCGCCTCCCTGCTGAACGGCCTGCGGAGGGACGCGCTTCGGCAGCTGGATGAAGCGCGCTCGACGGTGCATCGGGAAAACCGTCCGCTGGCGATGCCAAAGCTCGCCGGAGCGGACGCGGACAGGCCGCTGCTCTACGCCCAGTCCGGCGACCCGTCGGTGTTGCGGCGGGCGCTTCAGTGTGGGGCGGATATCGCGGTGTTCTGCCCGGACGACTTGCGCCCGGAGGCGCTGGAGTCTGCGGAGTTGCCCGAGCGTTTTGCGCTGGCGGTTCCCACAGTGCTGACCGCCGCGGCGCTGGACGGACTGAACGCCTGGGCGAACCGAAACCGGGAGCGGATTCCGGAGACCTTCCTCTCCAACGTGGGGCAGCTTGGCCTGCCCTGGCCGGGCGATCGGACCGGAGACTATCTGCTGAACGCCGGGAATGACCTTGCCGTCGCCCAGCTGAGCGACTGGGGCATGCGGACCGTCACCCCGTCGGTGGAGCTGACGGCGGCGCAGATCGCGCACATGGGTGGAAGGAAAAACCTGATCCTGTGGGGGCGCATCCCGCTGATGCACCTGCGGCACTGCCCGCTGCGCGCGGCGGAGGGCGTGCAAGGCTGCCACGCGGACTGCCGCTTCTGCGATGCATGCGCGCCGGCCGAAAGACTGGACGGACGCGCGCTGACGGACCGAAGGGGCGCGGCCTTCCCGCTGAACCGACTGGCGATGCCGGGCGGCTGCGTGGTTCAGGTGCTGAATTCCGTGCCCCTGATGCCGCTCAAGCACCTGGAAAGGCTGCCCCGCGCCGCCGGCTGGCGGCTGCTGCTGCGGCCCGATGAGCCGGTGGAGGCGATCACGACGGTCTACCGCGCTGCGCTGGATGGGAAGGCGATTCGAACGCTGCCGGAATGGCAGGCCATCGAAGCCATGGATACGACGACTGGACACTACTTCCGTGGGGTTGAATAGACATGAATGAACGCAATCTGCGGGTATTGGAATTTCCCAAGATACTGGAAATGCTGGCGGAGCTGGCCGTGACGGAGCCGGGCCGGGAGTCGGCGCGCGCGCTGCGGCCCTCCGGGGATCCGGATACCGTGCGCCGCTGGCAGGCACAGACGGAGGAGGCCTCCTCGGTGTTCGCCTATGTGGGCGGCAACCCGATGGCGTACTTCACCGATGTGCGCCCCTTTCTGAAGCTGGCGAAGGCGGGCGGCACGCTGAGTCCCAAGGCGCTTTTGCAGGTGGCGGACGCGCTGAAGGCCTCCCGCGTGGTGCGCTCCGCACTGGTGACGGACCGGGAGGACACGCCGAACCTGACCGAGATGGGCAGCCGCCTGGCCACCAACCGGGCGCTGGAGGAGGAGATCTTCGACGCCATTCTCTCCGAGGACGAGATCAGCGACCACGCCAGCCCGGATCTGTACAACATCCGCCGCCAGATGCGGGTGTTAAACGAGCGCGTGCGGGAGAAGCTGAACGGCATCATCCGCTCGTCCACGATGCAGAAGTACCTGATGGACGCCATCGTCACCATGCGCAACGGGCGCTACGTGGTGCCGGTGAAGGCCGAGTGCCGCGCCAGCGTGCCCGGCATCGTGCACGACCAGTCCGGCACGGGCTCCACGCTGTTTATCGAGCCCATGGCGGTGGTGGAGGCGGGCAACGAGCTCAAGCAGTGGACGATCAAGGAGCGCAACGAGATCGAGCGCATCCTCGGCGAATTCTCCGACCGCATCGCGCCGGACGCCGAGCTGATCGCCTCCAACCTGGATATCCTCGCGGAGCTGGACGTGATCTTCGCCAAGGCGAACCTGGGCCGGCGCATGAACGCGGTGCCGCCGAAGCTGAACGAGGCGGGGCACGTGCGGCTCATGCAGGCGAGGCATCCGCTGATCGATCCGGACAGGGTCGTGCCCTCGACGCTGTGGCTGGGGGAGGACTTCACCACGCTGGTCATCACCGGACCCAACACAGGCGGCAAGACGGTGACGCTCAAGACCGTGGGCCTGCTGGCGCTGATGGCCCAGGCGGGGCTCCAGATCCCGGCGGCCTTCGGCTCGGAGATGGCGATCTTCGACGAGGTGTTCGCCGACATCGGTGACGAACAGTCCATCGAGCAGTCGCTGTCCACCTTCTCTTCGCACATGACCAACATCGTGGAGATCCTTGCGAATGTCACGCCGCAGTCGCTGGCACTGTTTGACGAGCTCGGCGCGGGCACCGATCCCACCGAGGGCGCGGCGCTGGCCATGGCGATCCTGAACCACCTGCTGAAGATGAAGGTCACCACCATGGCGACCACCCACTACAGCGAGCTGAAGGCCTTCGCCCTGGGCACGGCGGGGGTGGAGAACGCCTCGGTGGAATTCAACGTGGAGACGCTTCGGCCCACCTACCGCCTGTCCATCGGCGTACCGGGAAAGTCCAATGCCTTCGAGATTTCCCGCAAGCTGGGCCTGCCGGAATTCCTGATCGACGACGCCTCCGAGCGATTGAGCAAGGATGCCGTGCGATTCGAGGATGTCATCGCCAACGCGGAGTATCACCGGCAGATCGCCGAGAAGGAGCGGGCACTGGCCGAGGAGGCCCATCGGGAGACCACCAGGCTGCGGGATGAGGCGGAGCGGCTCCAGAGGGAGCTGGCTTCGAAGCGCGAGAATGAGCTGCGCAAGGCCAAGGACGAGGCCCGGAGGGTGCTGCAGAAGGCGCAGCGGGAGAGCGAGCAGATCATCGCCGACCTGAAGAAGCAGCGTGCCTCCGGCGTCAAGGAGCAC
>JAFWBZ010000371.1 GCA_017537105.1 Clostridia bacterium
GTCCCCAAGGGGCGGGGTACATACGGTGACCGGGGGCGGGTGGCCGTGGCATAAATTATTTGTATTGCGGAGGCACATCCATCCCACGACGCCTCGCGGTTCTTCTTAATAACTCTGCACCTTCTTCGGTCAGAGCGTTGGTCACTCTATCGTGCATTCGGTTGTGCACATCACTGGCGAGGCTCACCAGGTTCCACGCCTGCCACTGATACTCCGGGAACTCCTCACGAGGGAACACATGATGGACCGTGTCCGCCGGGATCCGCTTGCCGTAACGCCTGCTGATCTGGCACATGTATCCGTCGCGCCGAAGGATGACGCTGCGCAGATGCTTCCATCTGCTCGACTGATAAAACGTGTCCGTGCGCTTCATTCTCCGTGATGCTCCCTCCCAAAAATATTTTATGAGGCATAGAAGCGCGGAGCGGGATAGCAACTCCGCGCCATGCTGTAGCCAGCATCTATGCCTACTTCAAGCCGACCGATATCAGTCGACCTAAAGCCGTTCGCCGTTTACCTTTGCGATGCCAGCCATCACAAAGTAAACGCATGGCAACGCGCAGCCATTGCCCCAGAGTTTATATTCCGCGCCGTCGGTGTGCGGATGCCGCAGCCACTTGACGATTTGCCTGCGCGTCCGTGGTTTCCCCGCGTGGGTGACCAGCCGCCGGTGCTGCTCGAACACGCCGGCCCAGAAGTCGATCTCGCTCTCGTCCGGGCTGTCGGTGCAGAGGTCTGCGCACCACCAGTCCGGGAAGCCCTGCAGCCGTGCGCACTCCAACGGCATCAGCCGCCGGACGCGGTATGCGACGGGATCCGCGATGGCGATTGGGTCTTTGTAGTCCCGCGCCATCAGCGCAGGCGTTTTCCCTTTCTCCACTTGGATAAACGAATTCACTGTGACGGCATACGCCTCAACGATGGCTATGCCGCCCTGCTGCGCCGTCGGGTTGCCGCCGGACTGATCCAGCGTCCGCACGGTGTCCGCCCTATAGATGCCGGCGCGTGGATTGTCGGACAGCCACGCCAGACTGTTGTAGGCTCCGATGTTGAACGGCAACTGCTCCAGCAGCATCGCCGCGGGGACAGCACCGGCGCGGATCGTGGGCGATACCTCGTCCGCATAGCCGACGCTCCTGGCGGTCGCGCTGTCGCCGGTGTTGAAGCCAGCGGCCAGCACCGCCGGATGGTTGCCGTGATCCTGCGCCACCAGCGTGGCGGTGATATCATTTGTGACAGTGATGCCGCTGCTGGCCTGCGGATTCAGACACCAGCAGCCTGTCTCTCCAGCGCCAGCCGCAGGATCTCCGGCAGCTCCCGCCCCCGGCGCTTTGCCCTGTCCAGGATTCCCCGGCAGGCTCTGGCGCTCAAAGAGTATGTGTCCGGCGCGTTCGCCACCAAAGTCCGCGACAAGGAACACTCGACGGCGGCGCTGGGCGACTCCCCAGTATTGCGCGTCGAGCACTCGGTAAGCCACGCTCCATCCGTCTCCCAGGAATAAGTCGGCGTGTCGCCATCGCCCTTTGTCAGGCGCAGGCACCGCGGCCCCCGGTTCTTTGATGCCGATGACTTCATCGAGCACCGCCTTGAAGTCCTGTCCGTGGTTGGATGAAAAAGCGCCTGGGACGTTTTCCCAGACGATGAATCGCGGCTTCTCTCCATGCGTCGCTTCCCTCATTTCCCTGATAATGCGTATAGCCTGATGGAACAGACCGGATCGCGCCCCGTCCAGTCCTGCGCGTCTGCCTGCCACGGACATATCCTGACAGGGAGAACCAAAGGTGATGACGTCCACCGGCTCCAGCTTTGCGCCGTCCAGCGCGGACACGTCGCCGTAGTGCTTCACCTGTGGAAGCCGCCGGCGCGTGACCATGATCGGGAACGGTTCGATCTCGCTGTTCCACACAGGTTCTATCCCGGCCAGCATCCCGCCCAGCTCAAATGTGCCGGAGCCGGAGAACAGGCTCCCCAACGTCAGGCGGTCACTCATTGACGAGCACCGCCTTGTTGCCGGTGAACTCCTCCCACCTGGCAATCGCCGCATCCACGTATTGCGGATCCAGCTCCATGGTGTAGGCGCTGCGCCCGTTCTGCTCACACGCCATGATGGTCGTGCCGCTGCCGTTGAACAGATCCAGCACCGCGCCGCCCACGGGACAGCTGTTGCGGATCTGGTAATCGAACAGGCCGATGGGCTTCATGGTCGGATGGATCTCCGAGCGCGTCGGCTTGTCGAAGTCCAGGACGGTGGTCTGTGTCCTGTCGCTCAGCCAGGTGTGTGAAGCGCCGCCCTTCCATCCGTAGAGGCAAGGCTCATGCTTCCACTGGTAATCCTGCCGCCCCAGCACCAGCGCGTTCTTGTTCCAGATCAGACATTGCCGGACCTGCCAGCCGATATCGTGACAGGCTCCCCGGAAGTTGTAGCCCTCGGAATCCGCATGCCAGATGTAAAAGGCCGCGCCGGGTTTCATCACGGCGTCAGCGCAGGCGAATGCGTCCCGGAGGAACTTCCGAAAGGCGGCGTCCTCCATGTTGTCGTTCTGGATGGTCAGGCCGGTGCCGCCCTCATAGTTCACGTTGTACGGCGGATCCGTCAGCAGGAGGTCTGCCGCCTTGCCGTCCATCAGCCGCGCCACGTCCGCCGGATCGGTGCTGTCGCCGCACATCAGGCGGTGAGCGCCCAGCTGGTAGATGTCGCCGCGCTTGGCCTTCGGTTCCTCCGGCAGCACGATGTCGGCGTCATCCTCCACGGCGGTGCTCAGCGGTGCGCCGTCCTCCTCACTGGTATCGGTTAGCTCGGCCATCAGCTCGTCGAAGCCGAAATCGAAATCGCCAAAGTCCACCTCTTCCAGCTCTCCGGCCAGCAGCTCCGGATCCCACTCGGCGATCTCGCCGACCTTGTTGTCGAGAAGCCGATACTTCTTTTTCTGTTCTTCCGTCAGGCCGAAGACCTGCAGAACCTTGTCGCGCTTCACCCGGCGCTTCTTCAGCGCCTTGCATCTGGTCTCCCCGGCGAGGATCTGCCGGTTCTCGTCAATGACGATGGGCGTGATGTAGCCGACCTGTTCCATGCTCTCCGCGACATCGTCCACGGCCATGTCGTTGCGGCGCGGGTTCTTGTCGTAGGGCACCAGATCGGCTATATCAATCTCGATGTACTTCTTTTCCACGGTGTCTCTCCTCACTGGTATCGGCCATCGAGGACAGCCCGTGGCGACAGGCTGTAACGACGCGCCGGGTTAAGGAGAAACGGCATGGAACAGATCAGGGTCGGACTTGGCAGACTCAACCCATGCGCCTGGTGGCAGGCACAAAAAAGAGCCGCCATCTTTCGACAGCGGCTGTGCGTGAGATTGCGCATCGCAATATTTCACACCTACATGATACCATATAAGTCAAGGCGGGAAAAAACTGGCAAATAGCGGGGAAACGCCTGTTTTGTCAAGCGTCAGCGCCCCGTGGAACCGAATCCGTTGTCGCCTCTGGGCGTCTCCGGCAGCGGCCCATCCACCTGTATCGGATCCACATACAGCACCGGCGTGACAACCAGCTGCGTGATCTTGTCCCCGCGATGCACGAAGAAGTCATCGCCGCCATGGTTGTACAGCTTGACGATAATCATTCCCGTGTAATCCTCGTCGATCAGGCCGGTGGATGTAATCTCGTGCTGGGTGTTCAATCCGCTCTTTGACCAGATCTGGCCATCCGTATTCGGCGGGAGCTGCACATGGATGCCGGTGGGAATGATCGCGGATCCGTGCGCCCTGACGATCATGCTGATGGGGCTGCGGATGTCCAGCCCCGCGTCGGTCGGGTGTGCGCGTTCCGGCATGAATGCTCCCTCGTCAAGCACGACTTTCATCTGCATCGTCATCCACCTCCGCAAATACTTCCTCGACGCTGTCGCCGTCGATCATCCTCATAACTTCAAGCGCCATCGCCTTGTGTTTGAATGCCTTTGCGCCCTTCCTGCCATCGCCGTACACGCCGGTGTAAACATCGGTCAGTTTGCCGTGGCCGTCAAACTCGCGGATGTCGCTCTTGCGGTAGCTGATCAGGTAAAGGCCATCCTTCCTGACCACATAGACCGTTTTCCTACTCATCGCCTTCACCGGCTTTCGGGTCGTAATCCCACAGCTGCGCCGCCTCGTTCAGCGCATGGATGGAATTGCCGACCACTTCATCCAGCTTCCCGGTCTTTCCCTCGTCAATCATGTTGGCGATGCCCACGTCACGGAGCAGAGCGCCCATGGTCATGATCACGCCCTGCGCCCTGGCCGTCGCTACCAAAACTCTCTCCTTCGGTGTCATCATCGATTCGTACCTCCTTCTTGCAAGTCGGGCAAGTGCATATGCACAGATGCCTGCCGCAGATAATCTCCCGGTGGTATTCGCCGGCGCTCACGTCCCAGATGCACCCACAGTCCGGGCACTCGAACCGCCGCACCGTGGTGATCCGGGAGAGATCGCCCTCCCTGATGATCTTCACGGCAATTCCTCCTTCTCAACGAACATGCCGTTCCACTCGCCCTTCTGGCCTTTCATCTTCTCGAACCGCTCGGGGTGGTTCTGCGGATCCGGGCATGCTCCGTTCCGGGCGTGTGACGGATCCGTCGTATGCCGACATGGACCTCTCACAATGCCATACGCGCAGCAGCCATTCCTGCCCGCGCATTCTCTTAACGCATCGCAGAGATAAAGAATCATCACTCGCACCCCCTTCTCGTTTCCTCGTGGATGATGTCCCTCATGGTCTTCAGCGCGGCCTCGCGCAGCCGGTTATACCATGCCATCCGTCGGTTGTAGATGCTCTGCACTATGCTGATCTGCTGGTCGATCCAGTCCAACTCCTCCTCGATAGCTTCCTTGCGCTCCTGGAGGCTCAATGCCTTTACCAGCTTCTCCTCGTCAGGCATCATCCTCACCCCAATCGTACCGGGCGAATACCCGGTCGCTGTCAAGGAACAGCAGGCCCGTGGGCTTGATCAGCTCCATGGTGCCGTTGTAGTATTCCACAGCGGCGCGGACGGTCTTACACTGGCCCCTTAATACGCCCTCCCTGAATAGGGGCTGCTCGATCTCGAACAGTCCATGACACAGGGCGCGGGAGCCGTTGACCATGCACGGGCGCGGTTCATCGGTATAACCCATCTAATTCACCTCCATCCGCATTTGTTGGTGGGTCTGCCGCTGTGCGGCGGTCTGCAGGTCAAGGATGTTCATCTGATCCATCTGAATGGAATCAAGCATTTCTTCCTTGGCGGCTTTATAGAAATTCCTGTCGATCTCGAAGCCGTAGGCGTGGCGCCGCATCTCCGCTGCGGCTCTCAATGTACTGCCGGAACCGGCGCATGGATCGATGACCACGTCGCCGGGATCCGTGAAGATGTCGATCAGCCTCTTGAGCAGCTTGACCGGCTTCTGTGTCGGGTGAATCTTCGGGATGTTCGGCCCATCCCGCTCCCAGGGCATCCAATTGAAGATCATCTTCCCGTAGTTGTTGAACTTCGGGAGCCGGTCACGATAGAGCACGAGAGCGTGCTCTGTCGCGCCGACGATCTTCATGTTCGCCTTCAGCACCTGGGGCGAATAGTTCTTGACGAATACCAGAGGGATGTACTTTCCGAATCCGGCGTCCGCCGCCCAATGGATCACGTCGTTCTGCTGCTGATAGGCGCAGAACACGATCATGCACGGAGCGCCGCCCTTGCCCTGCTTCGGCTCCGGCTTCATCAGGCGGGAGCAGAACATGAAATACTCGGAGATGCGGAAATAGCCGTCACTGTTGAAAAAGCTGCTCTTGGCCTTGTCGCTCTCGCCGTTCCTGTTGTCGCCGCCGATGTACCACATGGGATTGGAGCCGTATGCTGAATCCCCCAGATTGTAGGGGATGTCCGCAATGATCAGCTGGGCTTTCTGGATCGGATAGCTTTTCCAGTTCTGGAAGCTGTCGTGATACAGTTCACACTTCATGCGCTTGCCTCCGTATGGCACAGCTCTGGCAGATTCGCCCTCACCAGCGCCGTGGGAATCGGCGGGCATACGGCGTTGCCGCACCGCGCCACCTGTTCAGATTTCGGATATGCCTTGCCGTCGGCATCCACGTCGATGATGTAGTCAGAGGGGAAGCCCTGGGCGTCGAAAAGCTCCCTGGGCGTCAGCATCCGCAGGCCGATGTCAACGATCTGGTAATCCTGCCCGTGGACGGTCACCAGCCCCATACGATCATGTGAAGTAATTGTCGGAGCCGGGTCACCAACTGATGCAAGGTTACTGTCGCCGCTGTAGTATTTGACCAGAAAAGCACTGACCTCTGCAAAGTGGTTTGTGCAAGCCGTCATGGTGTTGAGGGGCTTCGTCACCTCCTGACCGACGCTGTTGTTGTTGAACTGCGTCACAGACACCGCGCACACGGCGTTGTGGTCGATGGCAGTCACCGTCGGCAAGGGTTTGTCTGCTCCTGCCGCCACATTGTCACCGCCGTAATACTTGCTGATGAAGGTGGACACCAGGCCGTAGCGATTGGAGGCGTCCACGGTCTGCAACGGCTTGTCAACGCTCTGACCACGAAATTCCGCGTTGTCGTGATACTGAATCAGAAACGGCTTCGGATTGTTCAGCACGAATTTCTCAAGCCCTCGCGCAATCCTCGCCAGCGTTTTTTCAGAAAGTGGTCTCACGGCACGGATGCCGTACTGCTCCATGATCTCCTTTGATGTGGCGAAGATGGAAGGGCAGGGCAGTGAGAAGTCCAGCACGTCCGCCACGGGCACCCAGGGCTTTTTCAGACCCGCCAGCACCTCCAGCCCGTCAGGATCGCCGTGGGTCGGCTCCGGCCAGCGGATGGGCTGTCCATCGCACCGGGCGATCAGGAAGAACCGGCGGCGGATGGTGGGCGCTCCGTAGTCACAGGCGCGGAGCAGCCGGTATTCCACGCGGTATCCCTGCTTCTCCAGCTGCCGGATGAACCGTCTGAAGGTCTCGCCCTTGTACCGGGGATCGGGGCGACTGTATGCGTCCAGCCGGCCCCAGTCCTGAAATTCTTCGACATTTTCGAGCATGATCACCCTTGGATGCACCGCCTTGGCCCACTTCACAGCGACCCAAGCCAGCCCTCTGATATGTCTGTCTACAGGCTTACCACCCTTCGCTTTGCTGTGGTGTTTACAATCCGGCGAAAACCAGGCGAGAGCTACGGGGCGCCCAGCGCAGGCCGCAACCGGGTCAACCTCCCATACGTCCTCGGTGTAATGCTCAGTGGTGGGGTGGTTCGCACGATGCATGGCGATTGCGGCAGGATCATGGTTGATGGCGATGTCTACGCTGCGTCCGATGGCAATCTCTATGCCTGTTGAGGCACCGCCGCCCCCGGCAAAATTGTCGACAACGATCTCTCTCATCATTTGCGCTCCATCTCTGCACGCAGGCTGTCCTTGATCATGTAGTCAACGCCCCACTCTTTGCAAAGCGCTTCCGCCTCATGCCCGAACTGCTTCCAGTTGATGTTCGACGGGTGATAGTTCAGTTTCCCGATCTTGATTTTGTCGAAACTGCGGTTGAACCGGAATATGCAATCGAGTACGTTTTCAGCATTTACAACAGGTTCATAGGAACACCATGTTTTGATTCCATGTGCTTTCGCTTCCTGCACCACATTCAATTTCCCAAAGTACATATCCCATTCGCAAGCGCCGTCGATGGTTACGCCATACCAGTCATTTGCATCCAGAAGGTCAAAATCCCGGCTGCCATCGCCCTTGGTCAATATCTGCACACGATTCCCGTATTCCTTCAGCAGTTTGATGATCTCCCGCGTCGGCGTGCTGTCATATCCCGTCGGATATGGGTCGCAGGTGAAGCACAGATGGATCAGCTTCCCGGTAATCCCTTCCCGCTCCAGCTGCCTGCGCGTCTCTTCCACGATGTTCTCCCGCGGCCTCACGTCGCTGTGAAATCTCTCCCGGTCCCGCCGCAGCACACTCGGCGCAAAGCAGTAAAAGCACCTGTGCGGGCATCCCGTGTAGATGTTGAGGGCGAGGTCGCCGTATTCCTTCGCCGCGCCTTTGGGTTCATAGATCGGCTTCAAGTTTGCTCCTCCTTCCTCGTGAGGCGGCTGATTTCATCGTCGAGATAAAACCTTGCCTTTTTCAGATCCTCCACGGTTTTCGTTGGGTCTTTGTGTCCGGCTCGGGCCACATACTTGACCACATTCCCGAGATCGAAATCCAGCCGCCATTCATTGATGGCGTCAATCACCTCGATCTTCCCGATGTTGTAGTGCGCCGGGTGTTCAACATTGCTCACGATTCGCACCATCCCTTCGGTTTGTCAATGCGCTCGAACTCGATCACCCACACCCACGGATTGGCGTTCCATCCCCAGCGTTTCATAGCGTCCTGCCTCACTGTGCTGTTCCACAGTGCCTCAAATGCGATTAGCGCATCAGCAGCTTCGCTTGGGCTTCTGAGATTCGATTGTATACCTTCGGCAACAGCTTCACCCGACGTGATTTCCTGCAACCGTTCACACCGCACCCCGGTCACCCGCAGGAACAGCCGCGCCGCTTCCTTCGGCATGTGGATAGATGGCCGCCATGGCCGCACTTCCCAATCGTCATCGAATTCAGGCCCCATCGGTCGTTTGTTCCCGTTCGGGTTTGATGCTTTGTATTCGTAGTGCATGTGACCTTCAGGCCATCTTTCCACCGATGGAAGATAATACCCGCAGAACGTCTCCCGCACATACAGCACATCACCCGGTTTGATATTGCTGAACACCTCCAGCGCATAGAACTGGCCGTCCTCGCTGTCCATCAAAAAGCCTCGGCCTTCGTCCTCTTCAAAATAAGGCTCATACAGTGGAAGCCCCTTGATGATCCGCCGCGTCTGCGTCTTTCGCCCATCCAAGATCGCACGCACCATCTCGGTGTTGAACAGAATCGGCTTTTCCGCCATCATCGTTCCTCCTCCGGCACACCCAGAACCTTGTCACGCGCTTCCCTGATGGAATCAGCATAGATAAGGGTTATCGTGCCGTCATCAAGATTGTGGATGCCGTACAGCCTGTCGCCATGATCGTAAATCCGAGCATGGCCGCTCGGTTCCAGGGCGCGGACGCCGAGGATTGTTTCCGCATAGCTGTGCGCCAGCTTATCAAGTGCCATTTTGAATCTCGCCATTATGTGCCCTCCTGTTCCAGGCTTCCTTCGCCTCCGTTATCGTATCTTTCCATCCGCTGCTTGCCCCGCAACCGCCATCGTGCGAAGCATCACAAACCACTTGATACTGACGGTTCTCTTTGATGCCTTCCGACCACACGCACAGATATTCAGTCTGGCCGCAAAACGGGCAAGGCTTCAGCTTACTCATCGTCATCATCCCTCCTTGGCCACCATCGCAGCCTTGCCGATCACATCGTACTCGCCGTGCTTGATGCGCAGATATGCGTCGCCCTGCATGGGGACATGGAGGTATGCCTGGACGCCCCAGCTCTTGACCTCATCGACGATCATCAGGCATCCGATTCAGCCGGTTCCATTGAATTTCTCGTTGATTTGGATGACATCGTTCTTCTTTACATTGTTTTGCATTTCCATCTCACCTTCCGTTTAGAATCTCAAGTATGGCTTTCTCTGCCGCCCTTGTTCTCCGGGCTTCCAGCCGCTTCACCGCCGCATCCAGGGAGCAGCGGTGGCGGCTCATGATTTGGCGCAGCGCGTTGACCGTGGTGCCGTGCTTCTCGGCGGCTTCCCTGACGGTCATCTTCTTTCCGTTCACCCGGTGCTTCTCCGGTTCCTTGCCCCTTCCGCGCTTGGGCGCTCCTTTGAAGTGGTCGTATGCCGCTTCCAGGGTGGGCTTGTTGCCGTCCTTGTCCCGGTTGGTGCTGCGCCAGTTTTCGATGCTCTGCGGCTTGCAGTCCAGCTCCTGCGCGGCCTGCTGAACCGTCATCCAGCGTCCGTGAACCAGGTGTCGCGGCCACCGATCATGGTTGGTCAGCAGCCGCCCCTCACGGAACATGTTCACGATCACCTGGTAGCTGATGCCACCCATCTGACTGCGGCGCTGGATGAGCCATCTTCTGGTCACGCCCAGCATGACGCCGATCTCATCGACGGTCATCTGCTTGCCGTCGATCAAATGAAGCGTGGGACGGCTGCCGGCCATTATTATCGCCTTCTTTTCGATTGTCCTGTCTGCTTGAACATCCTTATCTCCGTTCGGCGCATGGCACCCTCCCGATTTCTCGGAGCGATGTGTTTGCTGGAAAACTGGATGATTTCTTTATGCCCACTACGAACAAACGCCTTTGCGCTTCTTCCCTGGTGCCGCTCCACGCATCTCTGCGCTTCTTCGGAGGTGTAGTAGGATCGTCCGCATACCCGACACCTATGGAGCATCCAGATCGAGGAATCCTCCTCCAACATGGAATCCAGTTGATGGAAAAAGCCGTTGATACTGTCGCAAAACTCCTTGAACACCTGGATAAGTCTATCCCATACTTCGCTGAACATTAGCGCCTCCGTTCTCTTGCCTCCGCAGATCCTCCCACTCGTCGAAACAGGTGTGCGTCCTGTCCCGACAATCCTGCTTGTTGTCGTAGAGCTCCCACATATGCACGCCACGATTCGGGTCACCGTCGCCGCGAGCATCCACGCGGACCAACCCGGCACCACGCTTCTGGTAAATGCCATACTCGGTGCCGTCGTGCAGAGGCAGGATATCCAGGGCGAACACACGGATGATGCGTGACCCGCCCATGGTTTCCTGGCAGTAGTAATACTCGCCCTGTTCCAGCGTCTCGTCTCGGGGGCTGGGGATGTAGGCTTCGATCAGCCGCCTTGTTCGTTCGTCCACTGAGATGTCTCCCTTCTGTATCGGTGTGGCACAGACTTCAACTGTTTACCCTGCTGGTGCCTCACACGATAATTCCAGTCCAGACCAGCACGGGATAGTTGTTTATACCAGTCGCCACAGTCAAGGCAGTTCTTCAGGCAACAGCCCAGTTTGATGCTATAAAAACCTACCTTGTCTTTCCACAGGGCACTGATTCTCGGTGCCTGACCACAGAACGGACAGGGCTCCAGTTGGCGGGTAAATGCCTCCATGTAAGGCAAGGGCCTCGCTCCGATCTCGGCTTTCTGTCTGCGCCTCTGGCGTTCATCATGCAGTTTCCAATCTTCATCGGTCAGGATCAACTGCCTTTCCTCCACCCATCGACGTGTGATGATCAGTTTTCCCATGGCGTCGCCTCCCTCCTGTTCCATTCCTGCGTCGCAACTTCTGCGCCGATATAATCGACATGCAAGCCGCCCTGGTTATCCAGCCACACTTTGCTTGATTGTGGCTGCGTGTATATGCCGCATTTAGAGCAACCGGCAACATATTCGTGTAAAAGTGCTGTCGGATTCCCTCCGTAACTCGAAGTTTTCTGGATAATCTTGGCGGGCCCACCACAAAATGGGCACGGTTTCAGTTCCACGGTGTCGCCTCCCTCTGCGCCTCCGTCGGGCAGGAATCCCAAACGCGCCATGTCCTGCCGTAGTGATCCAGCTTGTACCAGTGCATTCTCCCGGATGGGTCGGCCATGCCCAGCCGTTCGCCGGTGATCCCCATTCCCTTCTGAACCATATAGGCAAGCACCCAGCCCCGATAGAGGTCTTTGTGCGTACTCTTTACATCGAGCCAGACCGGGATCCGTGTCAGCTTGCGTACAGCCTCGACTGACAATACTTGCGGCTCCTGCACCTTCAACAGCTCCGTCGCGTCGTTGATCAGCGTCTGGAGCTGATTGATGCCGATGCTGTTGATGTAGCACTGGTCGTCGCCCATCCCACAGGCTACGGCATGGATACCGTTCAGCCTATTGATCACACTTTGCCGGTCAGGCACCCCTGCGCACCTCCCCGTCGTTGGTGATGGTACACAGGACGTGTCCGAACCTGTCGATCACCGACACGCCGGTGATGTGGCTCTCCGTTGCACACTTGATCGCATTCTCTACTGTTGAGAATCGGCGCGCCCATTCAAAGCTCCTGGGTGCCTTGAAGATTGGGGTAGGGGGGAGATTGCGGCTCTGGCCAACCGCGACACCGTGCAGCAGGAAATTGTAATCGTTCTTCCTGATGTAGTAGAACTGGATGGGCCTCTTATTAAGCCTCATAGCGCCTGCCTCCCTCGTACTTGATGATCTCCGTCTTCAGCCCGTATCGGTCCGCAAGCAGCTGGCGCATACGGATGGCCTGACGGACGGTCTGGAAGCCCTGGGCCTCGGAAAGCCGCCGGGTAGTCTCCGCTGCCGGGTGGGTTTCGCCTTCGCCGGTGTCCCTGGTTCCGGCCTGCTTCAAGAACGTGCCCCGGTTGCGCACCTTCAAGAAGAACCGGCTGTTATTCCTCATTCTCTTCGGTGTCATGCTTCTCACCATTCCTTTCGTGCTTCATCTGCTGTGTGTTCTCTCTGGTGTTGATGGAGACAGCGCCGTCCACGCCGTGGATCATCACCGCCATCTCCCGTACCAGGCTGGAACGCCATCCACGCAGCACCGAGACGGAGCGATTGATGCCAATGTGCTCCAATGCCTCCGCGATTTCCTCCCAGGTGTATCGCTTCGCATCGTCGCCTCGGTAGTTGCCATACTCATCCTCGCCGAAGTAGTACATGCGTATCACGACGAACTCCCGGCGTTTCTCAAAGGCTTTCACGGCCATGTGGATCTCGTTGAACTTGTCGGCGGTGCGGATGAAGGAGTTCTTCCTGGACTCCACATACAGCTCGTTGGCTTCGACCTTGTCGCGCAAACCGAGACCAGGCGGGGGAGCCACGCTGATGTCGTGGCTCTTGCCGGCGGGGAAAAAGCCGTATTCCTCCGGGTGTTCCAGCTGCCGCTTCACCTTGATGTAGGCTCTCAGCGCGTCCTCGGTGGCGCGGTAGTAGTTGATGGTGAAAACCTTGTGCTGGAGGTGAAGCACCTCCCGCGCTCCGGCCTTTGCCGCCTCGTCTATGTACAGCTGTTCCTTCGTCTTCTTCTTCGGCTGCTCGTTCGCCGCCGTGTCCAGGCGCTTTTCCTCGCTCATGCGAAAAACACCCCCCACGCGATCATGAAGGCCGCGACCAGCAGGCCGACCGCAAATCCCATGTGCGCGTAATAGTCAGCGTTGTGACGCCTGTATGCTGCGGGCAGCACCACGAACAGGATTGCGAACAGCACACAGTACACCGTCACCAGACGGTCAGCTATTCGTTTCAGCACATCTATCCCTCCTTCGCTGCCCCCGGAAGTCGATGTTGCGATCTTCGACGAACTCCGCGAATCGCTCCGCGTCGCTGGCGGGTGAAAGCCGTCCTTCGCGGTAGCCCTGCCTGTAGGCCTTGTGGGTCGCATACTCCAACTTGTCCTGCCATGCGCTGTTGCGCAGGTGCTCATTTTCCCGCCGCAGCTGCGCGGTTTCCTTCTGCACGTTCACGCGATTGGCGATAATCAACCCACTGCCGGTCGCTATGCCGGCCGCAAACAGCAGGATTCCTCCAAATACGCTCATTCTCTGCTCCTTTATCTGTCCGTGACAGTCCGTGACAGTCCGTGGCCGTCCGAACAGTCCATTTAGTTCATCCGCTTAAATGCTCTCGATGTGCGGATGATACTCGGCTCGGATCATCCGCTCCCGGTACTTCATTGCCGTGTCCCACTTCCGAAACCTCATGGCGTAGCGCCCATCGGTGTCGAAGAAGTAATGCTCCGTGTGTTCATGCGCGATGATGTCCCGCAGATAGAACTTGGTGCCGCCGTCGGTGATGTAGATCCGATACTGCACATCCGGCGGTGGTTTCCTGTTCATGCCCTGATCACGTCCGGGAACCGCGCCGCCATCTCCTGCATCAGGGGGATGGCGACTTCTGCGGCCTGCGGATGCGCGGGACCGGTGGTCTGCCGCGCCCTCATGTCAAAGAAGTGATCCCACTGGCGAAGGGTGCCGGTCATGACCATCTCCGCCTTGGTGCTCTGCGGCAGCACCGTCCGCGCTTCCTCCGGTTTCAAACCCAGCCGCTTCTCGGTGACATAGGCCGCGTCCGCGCTCATGCATTGCCGCTTCCACAGGTCATAGGTCGCAGTGTGCTCCGTCATGAAGCACGGCTCTATGACCTCGATGCCATTGCCGCTGTAATCGCAGTAGCGTGTGGATTCCTGGGCGAAGGACATGGCGCGATGCCGCACAAACTCATGGGTCACGCCGCGATCCACGATGAAGCGCACCGTCTGGCGAAGATGCACACGCTTTTCCTTGAAGCCCTGCAGATCGCTGTAATGGATCTGTTTGATCCTGGTATCCATCTCGCGCTCGTCATCGGGGAATAGGTCGGCGGTATAGATCGGATCAATCGCGCCGGTGAAGTAGTAGGCGGCACCGCACCGGCTGGCCAGCAGCTCCCGCCACGCCCTGATATTGCCGCTGATGATGGGGCGCTCGTTGATGTTCGTCCAGGTCAGCATCGGCACATCGTCGCCGTTCTCCATCAGCCGCCGGAGGGAATAGACGATGTTGTCCAGGATCTTGTAATCGTCCAGCAGGAATATGTAATCGCCGTGCTCCAGCATGGCCTCGTGGTGGCGCTGGATCAGCATCCGCACCATGCGCTCGGCGCTGCCCTCGGCGATCCTGTCCTCGGTCTTGTAGCACGTCCGCGCTGCCCTTTCGATGATCGCCAGTCCGCCGCGCTTCTCGTCGCGCTCCTCGATCATGAATCCGGGTTTGATGATGTTCACGTTTCCGTCAGCTCCTCCCTGGCGAATTCCCGCGCCGGAATCACATACAGCGTCGCCAGCTGCGTCTTCTTGCCATCGTCGGCGATGTAGTGGATGAGGGCGTTTCTCCCCAACTCCAGGGTCATGCGCTTGGGGCCGTATCCCTTCTGCCATGCCCTGATGTGATCCTCGACCTTACGCCTGTCGCGGTCCCACTTCACCAGATCAGCGGCCCTTTGCAGCTGCTCCGGGGATGAGATCGAATATACCTTCACGTTTCCACCTCCGATTCGTCGCTCGTAATCGGTCGTATGGCTTTGATGGATGCGGCGTTGATGATTATGGCCCTCTCGGGGTCTACGTCGGCATAGCCTCCGTCCGTGAACTGGATGCGCATCAGAATCTTGGGCTTCTCAACCGGCGCACTTTTGCCCGTGGTTCTCGGCGAGCGTTCCAGCACGATGGCGATGTAGGCGTTGATGTTCTCAGGATCAGGCACGGCCCTGACCAGCTCAACCAGATACGATGCACCGCCGACCTCATCGAGCCGCCCCCACCGCGTCAACTGCTCGTCAAGCGTGACAAGGTCAATTGGGGATTCGTGGCGGTTCAGCGTGTCCATTGCGAGAAAGATTTGCATGTTCGCCGGGTCAAGGAAATCTCGCGCAACCAGTAAATCAAGTGCTTCGTGGACTGCATCCTTCGATTTGAGCATCGCGCCCAGTACAGCTTGTTCTGCAGTCATGTTATCACCACCTTATACAAAGTCTTCTGGCAGAATATCGTAAGGATCTGTAATGCCATATTTGACATCATCTACAGTCCCGTTGATGATGCACCGGACTTCGCCTCCTGTATAGAGCCTGTTTCCTTCCTCGTCGTAATAGCACTCATCCTCATCAGACCAATAGCACGATCTTTTCTCGTCTTCAACTTCCAGCAGATGGAACACTTCGCTGTTTGCGTCCTTCAAGCAGAAATGGTAGTTCGGCCTCCCGTTTTCACCACCGTTAAAGAATTTGTTTTTACGGACGTAAAGCCGAACGCATCCTTTAAATTTTCTAAGTTCTGCAATGGATATCGCTGCACTCGAAAACCCATTGTATTCTCTGTGATACCAAAGCCCCTCCCAATTTGTCTGTTTCTTCTCGAATGTCTCAAGCTTTCCCATCATCCATCCTCCTCCAACAAAGACACGATGTAAGACGGACTATGACTGGAATACAGCCTAATATCCATTCCATCCACCGTGATTGCCGATCCGTGCTTAAGTAAACCATTATTGTTGTCAGGCATTATACAAATGATTCGATTTGCATTTACAATATACTCATGAATGGTCAGGCCATTATCGCTAAACAGTGTAACGAA
>JAFWBZ010000372.1 GCA_017537105.1 Clostridia bacterium
CCCCCATCGGTTTATCCGATCACAGTTCGATTCCGGTCGTCAGTGTTGACTCTGCACGGTAACTTTGATACAATCGCGCGGTCAGGGTTCAAAACGGGTGCAGACGGGTGCATCAGGGTGCAGGTTGTGCAGGTTTACAGACGTTTCCTGATCTGATCTGAAAGCTGTTCCAGTTCCTGCCTCGACAGCTCCGGAAGTCGTTCCAGTTTATCCATGATGACAGCGAGCGATTCCCTCTGGCGCAGCTCTACCAGCTGCGTATAGTAATTGACGATCACGCCGGTAAATATGGCCAGCGTCACCACCGCATAGAGGGATAATACCACGGTAAGGCCCCGGGATATGGCGGTATGCACCACCACATCGCCGAAGCCGATGGTGGAAACCACTGTGAAGCAATACCACAGTGCTTCCCGCCAGGTGTGGATGTCCGGCTCACAGATCCATATGACCACGGAGCAGAGCAGCAGGAAGCCGATGAAGCCCGCTATGATTTTGTCCGCGCCGGTATGCCGCAGGACACGGCCAAGTACCTTCAGCTTTTTCATTGCTTCGTCAGCGCGGGCGCGCGCCATGTTCCGTCCTGTACGGTTTCCTGCGGCAGGTAGACACGCATGAACAGATGGAAGCCCGCACTGCCTGTGGGCAGCCAGTTGTTCGCGTGTTCTTCCGGCGCTTCGGCCTGCAGGAGTATGTCCAGGGAGCCGTCCTCGTTCAGCTCATAGTCCGACCGGTCGTTGATGGCATATCGGTCCAGTGGATTGTCGATCAGGAAATCATCGTCGCCGTATGCGATGATGGACCAGAAGCCGTTTTCCTCCACCGGCGGCAGCGCGTCCGGCTCAAAGTGGAGGATGTAGCTGTTTTCGCCGCTCAGAGCGTCACCCGCGTCATCGAAGCCTGCCTTCATGTAGACCGCCACGTCAACCGGGTTTGCACCAAAGCCGCCGATGGCCACCAGCGCGCGATAATCGTATTCCTGACCGAAGCGGCTGATGGGATCGCCCAGGAATCGGAAAGCGCCGTTCTTCACCTGAAAGCGGCCCGCGCTTTCCGTGAGCTCCGCGGTCATCCCGGTCAACATGGCCTTCCAGCGCTCCGCCGCATCCTCGCCAAGCACGGCGGGATCAAAGGATAGTCCCGGCCCGACGCCGACAGCAGCGATGGCATTCAGCAACTCTGCGTCCTCGGGATAGGCAGGGTTTTGAAGCATCAGTTCATTCATCCGGTCAAAAAACGCTTTCGGCCCCATTCCAAGCACGATCTGGATCGGAGTGCCGTCCTTGTCGGGATCGTAAACGCCCGCGGGCTGCGCCTCTCCGGATTCCCACAGGCGAAGCGTCCGCACATCCATCTGCGCCTGAACGTCGTAGATATTCTCTAAATCCTCCGGACCGTAGCACAGGGTGCGCCCAATGATCCAGCCGATGTCCGTGGGGATCTCTACCCGCGTCATGCCCTCGGGTACCTCTCCGTCAAAGCCGGGGCCGGTCAGCAGGTACGTGTTGGCGTCCTGGGTGTCCGCGCCGGTACCCAGCACGGCCACGGTATCCGACCATGCGTCCATCACCTGGAAGGTCAAATAGCGATCCACAGCGGGCTTTTGGATCACCAGCGCGTCCTCGCTGAGGTCGTAGAAAATCTGGGAATACAGGGTGTCCACATTGGGTGTCACCACCTGTCGGAAAGCGGCCGTGGCCAGGCTCCGGGCGTGACCCACCTGGTTGACCGGCGCCTTTCCGTTTTCAGGGGTCTCGACATTGGTACCCACTGTCAGCGTAGCGTCCATCAGCATCAGCGGGAACCCATAGATATAGGCCTGGCGCACCAGTGCCCACGCTTCATCGGCGGATGTGGCCGGCTCCGCGCAGGCGCACACGCCCGTCAGAAGAACGATGGTCATCAGCATCGCAATCACTCGCTTCATCTCGCTCACCTTCCTATTTCTTGTGGAATACAATGACCCGGTCGTTGACCAGCTCGTAATACGAAGCGCCGACGCCCGTCTCATCCAAGTAGAGGCGGAACAGCACAAACACCGGCTTCCCATTGTCGACACCATAGAACTGCCCCTGGTCGTTGCCGGTAGAATAGGGGATCACAACGGTGTGCCCGTCCAGTTCCGTTCTTGCCATCTTGTAGACGTAGAAACCCTCCGCGCCTGTCGAATCCCCTTCGAGATATGGCTCCGCGCTCCCGTCAACCATGGAATCGAACACGGTGCAGACGCCGTTAAACAGCGGCCGCGCGTGGAGTACGGCGTTGAAATAGCGCGCCTTCCCGGTTACGGCGTGGTTCACGCCATAGACCACCACAAAATCCTCGTCGCCTTTGAGCTCAAAATCAGGCGTGATCAGATAGGCCGCGTCGTGCACATCCCCGTTGGCGTTGACATCGTTCGTATACGCAGTCAGCCCGTCGATGATCGAGATCTCCGTGGTCAGCTCCTCGTAGTCATATTCGTCCGCGTATTGGTCGATGATCGCCCTGCGGATGCCGTCAAGGTTTCGCGTGCAGTCCTCCACCTGGGCGGCCTCGTGGATCCCGCTGCCCCTGGGCATCAGGGGCTTTGCCTCAAATGAAGCTGCCTGAAGCGCCTCCTTTGGCGTGACGCGGAACACCGTTGCGGTGTCTGGAAGGCTGGCCATATACGCGTCGTAGGCGTCCCGATCCTCCGGCTGGGAAATACGCCCGAACAGGCTGAACGTGTCCTTGCCGCGCTCAAGCCCCATGCGGTAGATGTCCTCCGGAATCTCCATGACATTGACCATGCTCTCCGGATAACCGGCCCCGTCGAGGGACGCCATCACCCGATCCCGCGTCTCGCGGTTGGCGCAGATGACGATCACCGCCATTGTACCGAAGGCGCTGTCCCCGTCGTGGCGGGCGTTGAGCATGTTTACCGGCTCCCCGATAGAGCCGAAAATGGTGTGGTATAGGCCGGTTTCCTCGTTCCCGATCCCGAAAAAGCCCTTCTGTTTCGAGTAATCCTTGCCCTCCTGCTGCGCCGTGAACATCTGGTAGGCGATGAAGGACCAGTACTTGCAGGGATCGGGCAGCCTTGTAATCACCACGACGGCCTCGTCCTGGCGGAGCTTGAAGTGGATGCCCGCGGGATTGAAAAACGGATTGGCGGGCGCGTTCTCAATATCGGGATCGTCGTATGCGGTTTCCCGCTCGCCGGCCCAGCCGCGCTCCGCGTCGCCCACAGCGGCGTCCTGCTCCGGCGCGGGCGGCAGGTCCAGGATCAGGTAGGCCGATCCCGCGTTGTTTCCGAAGCAGGTGAGCAGCTTACCCTCCGAAGCGAGGCGAAGCGTGTCAAACTCATAGAGCGTTCCGTCCTGGACGTAAAAGCCCACGTCTTCAAGCCTCGACCTGAGCGCCTCCGGCGAAGCGCCCACACTTGCATCCTCTGCCACGCAGGCCGTACCGAAACAGATTATCGCCGCCATCAGGACGACCAACAGTTTTTTCATATCCTTTCCTCCCAAATGAACGCTACACCTTACGGCTCAATGATATTGAAGCCGAAATCATAGGCCGTCATGTACTACACCAGCCGGGCAGGCACGGTGGCGTCGCCCTCAGTATGAAGGTTCTGGAAAACCTCCTGATTGCCCATCATCATGCCCATCAGCTGGAGCTTTTGGCAGGTCAGCGTGGAGTCGGCGCTGTCGTCGGTCATGCCGGGGTATACCAGCAGCACGCCGCTGACCCGCTTGATGAAGTAGGTGTCGCCGGTATCGGAGAGAACCAGGTTCAGCGTCAGGTCGTCGTCCTGGGCCGCGACGGCATCGGTGGCAATGTCGATGAAGTCCAGGATCATGTCGCCGGTCATGCTCTGGCGTACGTCCGTTCCGCCGTTGGCCACCTTCGCCTGCGCCGTCTGGTTGCCCAGCCGCAGCTCCAGCGCGCCGGTCAGGTAGGCGTTGCGCCAGGTGCCGCTCTCGGCCTGGTAGCCCAGCTGCTCCAGCGCGTCGGCGCAGAGGTTCCGGGCTTCCTGGTTCGCGGGATCGGCAAACACCAGTTCCTTGGTCACCTGTGCCACCCACTGGTATTCGCCCTTGTCATAGTCCGCCCGGGCCAGCTCCAGCACGCGGTCCACGTCGCCCAGGTACTCCACCCACTTCTTCGCGGTGTCCTCGGGGGACAGGGGGTTCAGGTTCACGGGGTTGGCGTCGTACCAGCCCATGTAGCGCTGGTAGACCGCCTTGATGTTGTGGCTTAGCGTGCCGTAATACTGGCGGGTGTACCAGACACAGTTCAGCTTGTCCGGGAGCGTCAGCATATTGCTGATCTCCGCGGCGGTGTAGCCGAAGTTGATGTAGTGCAGCGTCTGGTCGTTGATATACCTGTACACCGCGGCGGTGTTCTCCATGTAGGTCTTGATGTTGTCGGTGTCCCAGTGGGGCCAGTTGTGGCTCTGGAATACCACGTCGGTCTCGTCGCCGAAGCGCTGCTCGGCTTCCAGGATGTAGCGGGACCACGCGCTTGCGTCGCGCACCTGCGCGCCTCTGAGCGTGTACAGGTTGTGCATCGTGCCGGTGCAGTTTTCCGCCAGCCACAAGCCCCGGTACTTCGGGAAGTAAGCGTTCATCTCGGCGGGGGCCTCGGTGCCGGGGGTCAGCTGGAACTGTATCTCCAGCCCGTCGATTGTAATGGTCTCGTCGCTGCAAACCTCGTAGGTCGGCGCGATCAGGCCGATGTTGCCCACCGCCTGCCCCAGGCCGATGCCCATCGCCAGCGTGCCCTGCTCGCCGGGTTCCAGCAGCACGCCGTACTGGTACATAGCGCGGCGGCTCATGGCGGCGTTGCAGTAGACGTTCTCGGAAACGGCGTGCTCCAGGAAGCCTTCGGGGGCCAGGATGACCACCTTGCCGGAGGCGATCTGCTCCTCCAGCAGCAGGCTCGCGTCGGCGGCGTCCTCCCGGTCAATGAGGCCCAGTATTCCGCCGTAGTGGTCCACGTGGCTGTGGCTGTACAGCACGGCCTTGATGTCCAATTTACCGAAGTGCTTCTCCATCAGGGCCTTGGCGGCGGCCATATCCTGGGTGCACATCAGCACGTCAAATACTACCCAGCCGCTGTCCGTGCGGATGAAGGTGGCGTTGGCCATGTCGTAGCCGCACACCTGGTAGATGCCATCGCAGACTTCGAACAGGCCCGCGTACTGGTTGTACAGCGTGTTGCGCCACAGGGAGGGGTTCACGGTGTCCGGCGCGGTCTCCAGCTCGTTGACGAAGCTGTAGTCAGCCACGTTCCAGACCTCGTTGCCCGCGTCGTCATAGATGATGAGCGAGTCCGGAGCCTCGATCAGCCCTCGCAGCGCGTTCTCCTTCTCGGTCTCGTCGGAAAAGTCCAGTCGGTCGTACCATGCGCGGTTGGCCTCGGCGGTGTAGGTCGTGGCGGGCTTGTTCTCAGCCAGCCCCATGCCGGATATAACCAGCAGCAGGGCGATCGCAAGGCAAAGCAGCTGTTTCA
>JAFWBZ010000373.1 GCA_017537105.1 Clostridia bacterium
CAAGCAGCATCAGGTTGACATATTGATTTGCGGAGGCATCGGTGGCGGTGCTCAGGCTGCACTTTCTGACCAAGGAATACGATTATATGCCGGTATCCACGGCGATGTTGATAAGGCGATTGAGCAATTGATGGCTGGAAAGCTTGAGATCAGTGAAAACCCCCTATGCAATCAGAGCGGTGACCCTAATCAAGGTGAAGATCATAATGAGAACTGTGGACATGATGGTCATTGTTGCAAATGACCGTTATTGTTGAACCTTAAGGAGGAGGTGCATTAATCGAACTGGCCGCTTTGCGTTGTTTTCTATTTGGCTCAATGATCAAACGTTTGCCAACGACGACAGCGCTTCTGTTGAAGCGCAGAAATGGAGAATGGGACATGAAGAAGATTGCAAGCATCCTCTTGGTACTCATGCTGTTGCTTTCCTGCATCAGCGCTATGGCGGAGACTTTTGAAGGTGTCGGTACCGGCAATGGTGGCGACATTAAAGTGGCCATCACTGTGGAAGATGGTAAGATCACGGCAATTGAAGTGCTGGAACAGAATGAGACTCCCGGTATCTGTGACGCAGCTTTTGCACAGATTCCAGATGCGATCATCGCCAGCCAGTCCCTGGCGGTGGATACCGTCACCGGCGCTACGAATTCTTCCAACGGCATCCTGGCCGCAGTTGAGGCTGCTGCCGCTGCCGCGGGTCTGGATGTGGACGCCATGAAGGCCGCCCCCGTCGAGAGCGGAGAAGAAGCGACTTACCCGACCGAGCTTTCCGCTGATGTCATCATCGTCGGTGCCGGCGGTGCGGGCATGTCCGCCGCGACTGCCGCGACCCAGAACGGCGCGAGCGTGATCGTGATCGAGAAGATGGGCACGATCGGCGGCAACTCCATCATCTGCGGCGGCATCTATAACTGCCCCGACGAAGAGCTGCAGAGCCAGGTGGAAATGACCGACAGCGTGAAGTCCCTGGTGGAGACGGCCATTGCCGAAGAACCCGTCAGCGAGGAGCATGCCGCCCTCATCGAAGCAGTCAAGGCAGATTACGAAGCCTGGCAGGCCGACGGAGCCAAGGGCCTGTTCGACACCGCGAACTGGTTTGCCCTGCAGACCTGGAATGGCGGCGACAAGGTGGGCAACCTGACGCTGGTCAAGGCTCTGACGAGCCAGGCCTACGAAGATCTGGGCTGGCTGAAGAGCCTGGGCATGGAGTTCGCCGACAAGATCGGCCAGGGTGCCGGCTCCCTCTATCAAAGGACCCATTCCTCCCTGGATTCCATGGGTACCGGCTATCTCAAGGTATTCTCGAACGCTGTGGGAACTGACAAGGTGCTGCTCAACACCAAGGGTGAGCATCTGATCCAGGACGAGTCCGGCCGCGTGGTCGGCGTCGTGGCCACCAATCCCGACGGTTCCGAGCTGACCCTGCATGCCAACAAGGGCGTCATCATCGCCACCGGTGGCTTCTCTGCAAATGTGGAAATGCGTGAGAAGTACAACACCTCTGGCAAGTGGCCGGTTCTGGGCGAAAACGTCATGACCACCAACGCCGCAGGCATCACCGGCGACGGCATCGCGATGGCGGCGGAGGTCGGCGCGAACCTGGTGGACATGGAGCAGATCCAGTTGCTGTACCTGGGCAATCCCTTCAACGGCGGCATGACCCGTTACACCCCCCGAGACCTGTCCGGCACCGACCAGATCATCTTCGTGAACAAGGAAGGCAAGCGCTTCGTCCAGGAGGACGGACGCCGCGACGTGATTTGCTGCGCGTTGATCGAGCAGACGGATGGCCTCATGTACATCCTGGAGTCCGGCGACGGCAATGCCACTGATCCGGACGAGCTGATGACCGGCGACGGCTATCCTGCCCGTGAGGCAGAGGCCGAAGGCTATCTGCTGATCGCGGATACGCTGGAGGAGATGGCTGAGAAGATCGGCTGTCCCTATGAGGATCTCCAGGCAACCGTCGATGCCTTCAACGCCTCTGTGGAAGCTGGCGAGGACGAGTTTGGCCGCAAGCTGTATTCCACGCAGCTGACCAAGGGGCCCTGAATTGCGTGCCCCCGCGTTGCCTGCGTACATCACACCATGGGCGGTGTCAACATCGATGAAGACACGCATGTGCTGGATGCCGAAGGCAACATCATCCCGGGTCTGTATGCGGCTGGCGAGGTGACCGGTGGTATTCATGGCGCGAACCGTCTGGGCGGTAATGCCATCGTTGACTTCGTAGTTAACGGAAAGAAAGCCGGTACCAACGCATCCAACGAACAATAATTGAACTGTCGAATACAGGGTTGAATGCAGACCCGCTGTCACCTTTACAAGTGACAGCGGGTCTTTTCAAATCTGTCTGCAGTGAGAATTATCGCACATGGCGGAATGACAAACAAAAAGCTGTCATCAGGAACCGTTCCCATTGCCATACATCAAATAAAACGGCAAGGTCAATGTGCCTGTCCCCTCGGGATCCCACCGTTCCCATCCTCCTGACAACAGGCCATGACACGGGGACAGATACGTCGACGCGGTCTCACTTCGTCAGCCTGCTGTATCGACCGGACACCCAGCCGGTCTTTCCCTGGAAGGCGATCCGGTTCCAGCCGTCCTCAGTCGTCTCACCCGCATAGGCGAACTGCTCGCCATCGTGGGCGATGCCAATGGCCTTCGACGCCTTGTCCGGCTTCTCGCGCACGTAGCAGTTTCCGCCTGTGATGGCCACCTTCTCCGGCGAGGTCACCGGCTTCTCCAGGCGCGCCAGGGCCTTCTCCATGGCCTCGAAGGACTTGGGGCCGAACTCGCCGTCCGCCTCCAGGTGGCGCGCCCTCTGGAACCGCTTGACGGCCTCCTCGGTGGCGTCGCCGAATTCGCCGTCCGCGCCGTAGCGTCCGCAGTCGTAGCCCAGTCGAATCAGGTTCTCCTGAAGCTCCCGCACATCCGCTCCGCTCATGCCATTCTTCAACAGCCGATCGCCCAGATGGCACTCCCCGGGTTCGACCGCTCCCGCCTCTGCATAATCGAAATACTTCGTCATCCATCCCCAGAAGTCCGGCTTGCGACTCAAAAGCTTCGTCTCCACCACGCCGTACATCACGCCCCGGGCCTCGATCAGATACCAGTCCCCCTCCGGCTCCTCCGCCTTCACCGGCTTGTACAGAAACGCGACGTGGTGGATGTCCGCGGCGGAATCGCCCCAGAACACCGCCGCGCCCGGCACCCGATACCGGGCCGGGATCATGCCAGCTCCCCTGGAATCGCACCACTGCCCGTAATTGTAGCGCGCCTTGGAATTGATGTCCACGCCGGTGTAGTCCTTGTAGATGCCCTCCGCGAGTCCGTTGCAGTCCCACACCCGCGCGGCGTGCGCCCGCCAATAGAGCGCCTTCTGCTCCTGCTTCGGATTCTTGTCGTACTGGGTAAACCACCAGCTGTCCGCCTTCCACTTGCGCGGGTTCTGGCCCGTGGCCCCCATGATATAGCCGTCCTTTCGCTCCCATGCCTCCCCCAGCTGTCGAACAAACTGGTCGATGGGCATTTTTTGAATCGCCATGCATTTCCCCTCCCCTCCTTGCTATGCCGCCGTCGGCCGATCCGTTCATATTGACAATCCCTGCGGCAAAACGGTATAATGATGCCATCGACATGAAACGGAGGGGATATCTTTGGTACAGTTCCCGCGCGACTTCCTCTGGGGCGCCGCATGCGCCTCCTTCCAGTGCGAGGGCGCCTGGGATGCAGACGGCAAAGGCCCGAGCATCTGGGACGACTTCTGCCATGAATCCGGCGGCAAGAACATCAAGCACGGCGACAACGGCGACGTGGCCTGCGATACTTATCACCGCTATCGGGAGGACATCGCGCTGATGAAGGCCCACGGCATCCGCGCGTATCGCTTCTCCATCAGCTGGCCCCGGGTCATCCCCGACGGCGACGGCGCGATCAACGAGGCGGGCCTGCAATACTATGACAACCTGGTCGACGCGCTGATCGAAAGCGGCATCGAGCCGATGATCACCCTCTACCACTGGGACCTGCCCAGCGCCCTCCAGCACAAAGGCGGCTGGCTGAACCGGGACATCGTGACGGCCTTCGAGCGCTATGCCCGCCTGATCGCTGAGCGCTTCGCCGGGCGCGTGCGCTGCTTCATGACGCTGAACGAGCCCCAGTGCGCCGCGTCCCTCGGCTACGGAATCGGCATACATGCCCCCGGCTGGAAGCTCTCCGGGGAATGCGTCGCGCGGGTGTATCACCACATGGCGCTGGCGCACAGCGCCGCGCAGCGCGCCATCAAGGCCGTCGCGCCGGACGTCCGGGTGGGCGTGGTCTGCTGCGGTCGCATGGCCTATCCGCTGGTGGATACGCCTGAGGGCCGCGAGGCCGCCTATCGCGCGTCCTTCGACCTGTCCGAGGAATGGGCCTTTTCCTACAACGTCTTCCTCGACAGCCTGATCTGGCGCCGCTACGACGACTCGGCCAACGCCGTGCTTCGCCGCTTTGCGGCGGAGATCCCTGAATCCGACTGTCTGCTGATGGAGACGCCCGACTTCCTCGGCATGAACATCTACAACGGCCAGCCCGTCGACGAGTCCGGCAGGCCGGTGCCCTTCCCCGCCGGCAATCCCTCGACCGCGCTGAAGTGGCCGGTGACGCCGGAGGTGATGCACTATGCGCCGATGCACCTCCACCGCCGCTACGGGCTTCCCATGATCATCACGGAAAACGGGCTCTCCTGCAACGACAAGGTATTTCTGGACGGCAAGGTCCACGACCCGGACCGCATCGACTTCCTGCACCGCTATCTGACGAATCTGTCCATGGCCATCGCGGAGGGCACTCCGGTCATGGGATACCTCCACTGGAGCTTTCTGGACAACTTCGAGTGGGCGGACGGCTACAGCGAGCGCTTCGGCCTCATCCACGTCGATTATGAGACGCTGCAACGCACGCCCAAGGATTCCGCCCGCTGGTACGCGCAGGTGATCGCCAGCAACGGCGACGTGCTGAACGAGGTGCCAAAGTACGGATGTGTGTGACGCTTCGACAGATCATCGCAGGCGATCCCGCGCTTCCGGCGCTGCGCGCGCTGAATGAAGAGGCCTTTCCGCCTTGCGAGCGCATCGATCCTGCCTACTTGATCGACGGCCTCACAGGCATGCGCCAGGAGCTGCTGGGCATCTGCTGCAATGGCCGCGCCGTCGGTTTTCTGTCCCTGGTGTTCCTCGACCGCTGCGCCTACATTGGCTATTTCGCCATTTCCGCGGAGGAGCGCGGAAGGGGCATCGGCGGCGCCGCGCTGCGCTTGCTGCGTGAGCGGTATCCGGATTGTCAGATCGTGGTGGATTTTGAGGCGCCGGATCCCGACGCGCCCAATCATCAGCAGCGCCTGCGGCGTCGCGCATTCTACCTGCGCAACGGCTTCCATCCCACCGGGTACTATCAACACTATATGGACACCGAATTTGAAATCGCGTGCAGCGCGGACGATGACTACGACCGGTCCGCCTACGAGCGGCTGGTCCGGGAGATCCACGCGCGCGTGCCGGACTTCAACCCCAGGCACTACCGCAAAGTCGCCCGATGAGCACAGCGCCCCGGTTCGACAATGAATCGAACCGGGGCGCCGGTTTGTCACAGCGGAGAGGCGCGGAGTTACTCCTTCACGCCGCCCACGGCGATGCCCGCGATGATGTACTTGCTGAACGCGAAGTAGACGATGATCAGCGGCAGGGCCGTCATGGTCAGGCCCAGGTAGATGGAGCCGAACTCGGTGCGGTAGATGTCGCCGCGCAGCTCCTTGACCATCATGGGCAGGGTCTTCATGTTCGGGTTCGTCAACAGCATCAGGGGCGTCAGGTAGTTGTTCCAGCTCGCAATGACCGCCATGATGCCCATGGTCGCCATGGCCGGAATCATGATGGGCATGATGATGCTGTTAAAGGTCTTGAATTCACCTGCGCCGTCAATGCGCGCCGCCTCCACCAGCGCCACCTGGAAATTGGCCTGGAGGTACTGCTTGAAGAAGTACACGGTGGACGCCGCCGCGATGGAGGGTATGATCAGCGGCAGATAGCTGTTCACCCAGCCCAGTTGATACATGAAGATGTAGAAGCCGGTGGCGGTGACCTGTCCGGGGATCATCAGGATGCCCATGATAACGGCAATCGCCAGCCTGCGGCCCTTAAAGTTGTAGACCGTGATGCCGTAGGCCGTCAGCGCGGAGAAGTACACGCTCAGAATCGTCGAGCCGAAGGAGATGATCGCGCTGTTGCGGAAGCCCGTCAGCAGATCGAAGTTCTTGCTCTGCAGCACCTGCCAGTTATACAGGAAATACTTGGAGGGCAGCAGGCTGACGCCCTGCTGAATCTGCTGGCTGGAGCGGGTGGCGTTCACGATCATGATCCAGAAGGGGACGATCGACAGGAAGCACAGGAAGATGCACAGCACGTAGATCATCGACCGCTTGCTGTTGAACAGGCTCTGCAGGTTGATGGCCAGCACCACCACGGGTGCCACCAGCAGCAGCGCCGAGACGACCGGCTGGAACGTCGCGCCGGAATAGGGCTGCTTGATGGGGAACGCCCGCAGGCGCAGCAACGTATAGCACATCAGCAAGATGGCCGCGAGGTTCAGGAAGCTCGCGATGGTGTACAGCTTGCTGACGATCCGGTTGCCCGCCAGCAACTCCAGCACAAACACCGCAGCCAGCAGCGCGAGTATGATCCACGTGATCGCATAGTAGCCGGAGAAGTTGGACTCATACAGCTTGTAGGCGTTGATCACCTGCATGTCAAGCTCGAGCTCCCCGGGCAGCTTCCCGGGCAGAAGGCTGTAGCTCAGTCCGGAGGCGGACTGCCCGGCGGACGCTTCCTGCTGGGCCAGCAGCTCGTCCAGCGCGGCCTGCTCCTTGTCCACCTTGGACTGGTCCTTGGCGAGGGCGTCCGCGTCCTTTCCCGACTTGGTGTCGCGGTCCAGCTTCGCCTGGGCGCGATCCAGCTTGTCCTGCTGCTTGGCGATGTCCGCGTCCAAAGCGCCCGAGGCGTTCTCCCGGAAGGAGGCCACCGGCAGGAACATACAAACGATAGTAAGCACAATCAGCGCGAGGCTGATGATCTTCTTGGTACGACTCATATCCCCGCCCCCTTACTTGTGCATCGCCCGGTGCAGCTTCCTGGGAGTGCCGGTGCGATCCTTCATCAGCATGTTCAGGAACAGCGAGCAGACGATGATGATGGCGAACAGCACCACGGAACCGGCAGAGGCCATGTTGAAGTTGTAGGTGCCGGTAAAGCCCTGCTGGTAAATGAAGCGGGCGACGGTATTGGTCATGTTGTTCGGGTTGCCCTGGGTCATCAGGTGCGGGATATCGAACATGGTCAGACCGCCGACCAGCGAGGTGACCAGGTTGTACAGCAGGATGGGCTTGATCAGCGGCAGCGTGATCTTCCAGAAGATCTGCCGGCTGGTACAGCCGTCCAGCATGGCCGCCTCGAACAGCGCCGGGTTGATGCCGGACATGCCCGCAATCATGATGATCATGGTGTTGCCGTACCACATCCACCACTGAATGAAGGATACGATGCCCCGGGAGGTCGGCACGTTTCGGAAGTATTCAAACGGCGTATTCAGCACACCGATTTTTTGCAGCAGCGTATTGATGGGCGCGATCGGATAGGAGAACAGCGAGAAGAACAGCATACCGATGGTTGCCGCCGTGATGATATTCGGCATGAAGATCATCACCTTGAAGGCGCCCTGTGCCTTTAAGTGCAGATGTTGATCCGTAAACCAGCTGGCCAGGATCAATGCGAAGCCGATCTGCGGCACGAAGTTGAAGAACCAAATGATGACCGTGTTCTTGAACGACAGCCAGTACAGGGACGAGGTCTCGTTCGCCGTAAACAGCGTCTGGAAGTTCTTAAAGCCAACCATGGAATTGTTCAGGATCTTATTCCAGCCCACGGCGTCCGTCATCGAGGTCTTGAAGGTGAAGAAAATCGGATAGAGCTGGAAAACCAGGAACACAATGAAGAAGGGCGCAATGAAGAAGTAACCGTAGTGATCATAGGTTACCTTCTTGGGCTTCCTGCCGCTTTGCTGCATACCTTCCACCCCTTTGCAGTAATTCATCACCCCGGCACGGGGTGATCATGATGGTGCCAAAACCCAAGAAACCGGGCTGCCCCTGCCTCGCGGCGGGGGCAGCCCAAGGTTCTCAATTCCCGTGTGTCACAGGATCGTGATTATTCGACGGTGATGTCAGCGAAGGCGTTGGTAACCGCAGCCTTGAAGTTCGCGATCGCCGTGTCGAGGTCAACCTCGCCCTTGATGTAGGGCAGAGTCACGTTGTCGCGGAACAGGCGCTCCATGTCCTCGTCATACTCGGTCATCGTGGAAGCGTCGGCCAGCGCAGCGGCCTCGGCGAACATCGCGTAGTGATCCTGGCCGCCCAGGAACGGGTTGGGCGTGCCGCCCTCGGCGATGATCTTGTCAACGACGGTGTTGTTGGACACGAAGTCGCCGGAATCCATGGCGTAGGTGTACAGGAACTCCTCGTCCAGGGTGAAGAAGCGGATGAGCTCCTTGATGGCAGCCTTCTTGGCATCGTCAGCAGCCGCGACCTTCGCAGCGTTGGTGCCGACCCAGGTGCCGCCCCAGCTGTAGCCGACAGGGCCGGCAACCATGCGCCACAGGCCGAAGGTGCCGCCGTTCTCGTCGGACAGCTTCTGCAGCTCCTCATCGGACATGCTGCCGTCAGCGCCGGGCACGCAGTTGGGCTTCAGGGTGTAGTGCAGGCCCCAGGTGGGCAGGAAGTAGCACAGGATCTCGTTGGTGCCGTTCATGCCGGCGAACCAGGTCTCGGTCCAGGCCTGACCCCTGGCGTACAGGTCGTCTTCCTCGCAGGTCTTCATCATGTCGAGGAAGTCGTACAGCTGGTCGTCCAGCACCAGAGCGTTGTCCACGACCCAGCCGCTCTCGCGGTTGTACAGATAGGGGCGGAAGACGTCGCCGTCGGCGCAGAACATCTTGCAAGCGCCTTCGGAAGCCTCGTTCAGCTCCTCGGCGGTCTCCAGGAAGGCATCCCAATCGGCAACCTTCTCCTGGAACTCCTCAGGGGTGGTAATGCCCAGATACTTCTCGGCGAGATCCGCGCGATACATCAGGGCGCCGGGGGTGGACTGCCAGGCCAGGCCCTTCTGAACGCCAGTGGCGTTGTCCTGGCCGATCTGCAGCATGGCGGGGATGCAGGTGCTGAAGTCCTCGTCGACGAAGCCGACATCCTTCAGGTCGCCGGTCCAGTCGCTGTTGACGTACTTCTTCACGAACGCAGCTTCCAGCGTGAAGACGTCGGGCGCGTCCTCAGCGGCGGCGTCAGCGGCGAACAGGGTATCCACGTGGGAGGTGTACTCACCGCCGTCGGTGGGATAGAGCACGAAGTTGAACTGAATGTTCGGATGGGTGGGCGCGAAGTACTTCTCGATCATGCCCTGGAACTCATTGGTGAAAGACCAGATGTTCAGGGTGATTGCCTCTTCTGCCATGGCGAACGGCACAGCTGCGACCAGCATCATGACGGCCAGGACCAGAGCGAGCACTTTCTTCATAGTTGGATTCCTCCTCAAATATTCTATTGCAAGGCCGTGCGGCCCTGTAATCCAAGGGAACAAAAACGTTTTCGTAAATTCTATGATATTTGCGCTGTCTCTGCGTTTGTTAAGACCGCATCGACGCGCATTAACACAAATACATTCAACTGACGTTATTCTAACACATTTCGTGGGGTTTGTCTACCCCTTTTGACGATTTTTTTATCTTTAAGTTTTGCTCAGGTGTTTCTTTCGTCAACCATCCTCGCTGCATCGGGTGACGGTCTCACCCTCGATCAGTCGAACCGGAATCAGCCGGGTCTCCGTGGCATTGGAGGCCGGGTTCTCCACCCGGTCGATCAGCATCAAGGCCGCCTCCTGCCCCATCGCCTCGGCATCCTGAAACACCGTGGTCAGCCTCGGATGGAGCGTCTGCGTCTGGCGGATTCCGTCGTAGCCGGCAATCGAGACATCCTCCGGCATGCGCAGCCCGTGCCGGCGCACCGCTTCAATGGCTCCGAAGGAGGATGCGTCGTCGGGGATCAGGATGCAGGTTGGCCGGTCCGGCCTTTCAATCAGCTCCGACACCAGGCTTCGGGTCAGCTCCATGTCGTCGTACCTGCCCTCGAGCACATAGCCCTCCGGCACCTCGAGGCCATGGGATTCCATCGCGCGGTGGAAGCCAGCGATGCGCTTTTCCGTCACCGAGGAATTGCGCTGCCCGTGGATGTACGCGATGCGCCGATGTCCCAGCGAGACGGCATGGTCCACCAGCATGCGTATGCCCGCGAGGTTGTCCGAAAAGACGCAGGGGTTGTTCTCAAACATGTGGTCGACGACGGCGGTGGGAATGTCGCTGTTTACCAGCTCAACGACCTCGTCGGAATAGAAATCCACACAGGCCAGGCACACGCCGTCCACATTGCGATACTTGCAATGCTCCAGATACGTCATCTCGGTGACACCGATGTTGTGGTTGATGAAGGTGATGTCGTAGCCGTGGCTCTCCGCCTTCGACTTGAACGCATTGAGCATCGCCGCAAAGAAGGGATGCGTCAGGCCGCTGACGTTCTCGTCCACGAAGAGCACGCCCAGATTGTAGGTGCGGTTGGTCTTCAGGGCGCGCGCCAGCGCGTTGGGCTGATATCCCATGTCCCGCGCCACCTTCAACACCTGATCGCGGGTCTCCTGGCTAATGTCCGAATAGCCGTTGAAGACCTTGCTGATCGTGGAGATGGACATGCCGCATCGCTTGGCGACATCCTTGATCGTCACTGTCATACGCTCCTGTTGTCGCGGTTCGTGCGCTCGCTATCGAAATCGTTTTCGGTATGTGCTTACAGTATACATGATCTTCACGAAAAATGCAATACCCTTTTCGAAACTTTTTTGTCAGTTCTCTCGGCTTCGAAGTTTTCTTCAACTTTCTCCCATTGAGGCGCGGTATTTTCGCGCGAAAAAAAGAAGCGCCTTACGCGCTCCTTTTTCCGGGATTGATCCGCCGATCAGGCCCACAGATCGGTGCAGGTTCCCGCGATCTCCACCGCAAAGCTGTCGGAAAGCACGCTCTGGGAATCACGATGGAAGTTGAAGCCGATGATGTAGCCATTGGCATTGGGCACCAGGACCAGGATCCTGCCGATCTCATCGTCCTTCAATACGACGACATCCTGGGTATTCGCAGTGCCGATGATGTACTCGTCCGCATCCAGGTTCGCCGCGGCCCAATCGCTGAGCTCCCCGCCGTCGTAAGCGTCGTCGTAAATGCCGATGCCCAGATCCGCGGTTCCGTCCCCGTTTTCCGCAAAGAAGTATTCGTCCTCGGCTGCCTCGCCGCTCACCCAGCCCTCCGGCAGGAAGAACTCGACGTTCAGCGCCTCGACGCTCGTCCATTCTCCCGAATAGCCGCCGTCGTCAAAGGTGAGATCAAACCCGTCCGTCGGCTCCTCTTCATCGGGAAACGCTTCGGCATCGCTCGCATCGAAGTCGCCGAACAGCTCTCCAAAGTCATCCTCGTTGAACTCCGCCTGCGCGGCGATTCCCGTCGCCAGCAGCAGAACCATCAGCATAAGCGCCAGCAGCCTCTTCATATGGCACCGCTCCTTCTCGCGTTGTGTTTCCCACCCGGTCTCCGTGTCGGGCGGCGTTATTGCCTGTTCCTTTCCATTATAGCCTGCGCCGGTCAAAATGTCCATGCCGCGCGGGCAAATGCCTTTGTGAAGCCGCATTTCCGGCGCAAATCCTTCATTTTCCAGGGGTCACTCCACCTTGATCGTGCACACCGCGTACTTGTTCTCCGATGCGCGCACGCCGATTTTCGCCGTGCCCTTTCCCACCGCAGTCACGACGCCTTCGCTGTCCACCCAGAGCACCTTCTCGTTGCTGCTGACCCACTCGAGCTGCATGCCGGAGAAGTAGTCGGGCTTTACGGTGGCCTTCAGCGCCAGCGTATCGCCCACCTTCATCTTTGCCTTCTTGCGATCCAGGGTGATGGAATCCACCGGGAAGCCCGCCACCGTCACCGTGCACGCGGCCTCCGCGCCGTTGGACAGCCGCGCGATGGCCTGTGTGGTGCCCTCCTTTGCGCCGATGATCTCCCCGTCGGGCATGACCACCAGTATGCTGGAATCCGCGGAGACCCACTCCCACGTGATGCCCTTCTTTCCGGCGGGAAGGATCTTTGCGCGGAGTTTTTTCTCCTCGCCCACGGCGATCCGGACCTCGGTGTACTCCAGCTGAACCAGCGCGTCGCGGACCTCCACCTCCACCTCTGCGGTCAGTCCGTTCAACGTCGTGGCGCTCACAGTCGCCGTGCCCGGCGCCACCGCCTTGATCTTTCCGTTGGCGGCGGCGACGACGCCGCTGTCCGAGGACCTCCAGCTGATCCAGCGGGTCTTGCCCTGCGCTTTGGGCTCGATGCTGCCCTTCAATGTGTATACCTGTCCCTCATACAGCTCCGTCACGGTATCGAGTGCAATGGAGGTCATGGGATATCCGACACGCATCTCGGCGCCCTCGTCGTCGCACACAAAGGCGATGTTGCCCTGGTTGTGGGAACCGGTGATGCAGATCCGACTCCCCTGGGATTTCAGCAGCTGCAGGTATTCCCTGCCGGGCTGGCTCTCGTTGGAGGTGCAGAACACCGTCACCTTGGGGGAGATCATTTTGATGACATCGGCTTCGTGCTTGCCATTGTGGTGCGGGTTCTTGAACACGTCCACGTCGAGTTCCCCGGGAAACTGACGGTTGGCCTGCCGCAGGTAGTCGTCGTGGGTATCGCCGGTGAAGAGGAAGCTGTGTCCCTTGTAGTCCAGGCGCAGGATCAACGAATTGAAGTTTTCGGAATAGGAACCCGTCGCGCAGTTCTTGATCCTGCGCGGTCCCAGGCACTTCACCTGTGCGCCGCCGATGCTGAACACGTCGCCTGCCTTCACGATGACGCTCTTCGTCTCCTTCACCACCTTCGCATCCGCCTTGGAGGCGGAATCCAATATGGCACTACGGCACGCGGTACGATTCAGGTAGAGCACTTTGGGCCGGAACTCGCCGATGATCCGCGCCGCGCCGCCGACGTGGTCGGCATGCGCATGACTGGCGATGTAGCTGTCCAGATGGTCTACGCCCAGATACTTCATGTATCGGATGGCGGTCGGGGCGTTCTTGGCAAAGCCCACATCGATAAAGCTGCTCTCGCCGTCGCACAGGATCAATATGCCATCCACGCGGCCGAGGTCCAGGAAGTAGACCTCCAGACCCTCCGTCCGCAACGCGGGCGCTTCTGCCTCCGCGAGATCGTCCGCCCAATCCGGCACCTGCTCCTGATCCGCCTCCGTCCAGGGAGTCACGCCGTCGGATGCTTCGCCGGTTTCCGGATCCGACGCCGCCTCCGCAGGCTCCTCCCCTTCGGCAATCTCCGTCTCTGCCGCCTGGGCACCGTCCTGAACCGCCTCCGCGCCGTCCTCCGGTGCGGAAATCTCCGCCTTTGCGGAGAGGCAGGCGGTCATCATGCACAGTGCCGTCAGCAGAAACAACAGGCGTCGCAGGCTCCTCATCGTTCAACACTCCTCCACGGCGCATGAAGCACCGCATTCCCACAAATACCGTTATGAATGAATCTATACTACCATGTTTTCAGAAAAAACTCAAGCGCAGGCCCAGGCACTGCCACAGGCTGCGTACATCTTGCCTATGCAGCGGGACGGAGCCGCTTCCGCGCCCCGTCCCGCATGCGTCACACCCCGAATTCGGATTTCAGCTTGGCGTACATCACATCCCGGGGCGCAGGCTGTCCCGTCCACAGGGTATAGTTGATGCAGCCCTGGTTGACCAGCATCCCCAACCCGTCGATGCAGCGCGCACCGCGGGCCGCGGCACGACGCAGGAACACCGTATCCACCGGGTTGAAGACCACGTCGCAGCAGATCATGCCCGGTTGAATGTCTTCATATTCAATGTCGGGGCTGGCGTCCCCGTCGGGATGCAGTCCCACGCAGGTCGCGTTGATGAGCAGGTCCGTCTGCGGGATCCTGGCAGTTCCCGACCACGGTCTGTATTCAGCCGTCGCAGTGGTATTGCCGTTGATGGTGTCGCACAGCGCCCGACCCCGGTCGGCATTGCGGTTGATGACCGTCAGGTAGGCGGCGCCTGCCAGCGCGCACTCCACGCCGATGGACCGCGCCGCGCCGCCCGCGCCGAGGAGCACGACAGACTTGCCCTTCAGGTCGATGCCCTCGTCCGTCAGGGACTGCACAAAGCCCTTGCCGTCGGTGTTTTCTCCGAACATGGTGCCGTCCTCGCGGCAAACCACAGTGTTCACCGCGCCGATGACCCGCGCAGCTTCAGACAGCTCGTCCATGTACTTGAGCACGTTGATCTTGTGGGGCATCGTCAGGTTCACACCCCGCATGTGGAACGCGCGGACGCCCGCCATGGCGGCATCCAGATCCTCCGGCAACACCCGCACGGTGATGTACCGATAGTTCAGTCCCGCGTGTTCAAAGCCTGCCTCCTCCATGACGCCGGTGGGATTTCCGTCCACAGGATCCCCCAGCACGCCGACCAGTTCCGCCCGATAGTTCTTCTCCATGGTCTCACTCCTTCAAAAGCCGGTCCAATTCCTCGATCAATCTGTCCACATCCGCCTCCCGCGTGGCCCAACTGGTGCAAAAGCGCACGGCGGTATGCGCATCGTCCACCTTCTCGATGGTCGCGTAGCTGAAATCCCGCCCGAGCCTGTCCAGCAGCGCGTCGGGCAATATGGGAAACTGCTGGTTGGTGGGGCTGTCCACCAGGAACGGTATCCCCATGCCGGAGAGCGCATCCCTTAGCTTCATCGCAAGGCGGATGGCGTGTCGGGAGAGCTCCATGTACAGGCCATCCTTCAGCACTTCCTCAAATTGCACGCCCAGCAGCCGCCCCTTGGCCAGCATGCCGCCCTTCTGCTTGATCATATAGCGGAAATCCCGCTTCAGCGCGCCGTTACAGAGGACCAGCGCCTCGCCGAACAGCAGCCCCTGTTTGGTTCCGCCCAAATAAAACGCGTCGCACACGCTCGCAAGGAAGGGCAGATCGATGTCGTTTTCCGGCGATGCCAGGCCGTATCCCAGCCGAGCCCCGTCCAGGAACAGGATCAATCCCCACCGGTCGCATGTCTCGCGCAGCTCCGTCAGCTCCCGCCGGCTGTAAAGCGTGCCGACTTCGGTCGGATTGGAGACGTACACCGCGCCGGGCATCACCATGTGTTCGTGGGATTCGTCGGAAAAGTGGAGCCTGCAATACTCGGACACGGCACGGGCATCCAGCTTTCCGTCGTCGTTTTTGAGGGCGATGACCTTGTGCCCGGTGGCCTCCACCGCGCCGGTCTCGTGCACGGCGATGTGTCCCGTATCGGCGCTGATCACGCCCTGCCAGGGCTTCAACACCGCGGAGAGGAAGGTAAAGTTGGTCTGCGTGCCTCCTACGAGGAAGTGCACGTCCGCCTCCGGCGCCTCGCACAGCTCCCGAAGCATCCTCCGCGCCCGGGCGCAGTACTCGTCCTCCCCGTAGCCGGGGGTCTGCTCCAGGTTCGTCTCCAGCAGCCGCTGCAGCACCCGCGGGTGCGCACCTTCGAGGTAATCCGAATTGAAGCGAATCATCGCTCTTCACACTCCAGTTCTTCCAAAAGCCTGTTCCATTCGCTTTCGCTGTAGAGCCGGACGCCCATTGCCGACAGCGACTCGGCCGTCACGCCCCGCCCCGGCACGCGCGCGCCGGAAAAGGAGCCGTCGTAGATCTCGTGGACGCCGCAGGATGGGCTGCGCTCCTTCAACAACGCATGTCGCACATGGAAGCGCTCCGCCAGTCCCGCCGCTTCGGCAGCGCCCCGGGCAAAGGCTCCGGTGACGTCCCGGCCATCCTGCGCCACCACGCGCTCTCCCCGACGCTCCGCCGGGACGCGGGGCGTGGGCAGCCCGCCCAGCTGCTCGGGACAGACGGGGATCAGTGCGCACCTGTCCATCAGCGGCTCCAGGCCCTCACAGCGGATTCCGTGGCCGTCATACCGGCAGGCCGCGCCGAGCAGGCACATGCTGACCAGCACCCGGGGCTTTTCCTCCATGCGTCCAGCACCGCCTTTCACACGTCTCTATATTATCACGCTTTCCCGCCGCTGTCCACCGAAAAGCAACGAACGGCGGACAAAATTTACTATGCATTCCCCGCCTGTGGTGGTATAATAGGAAAAGAGTCGGGCATTCCGGCCCGGAATACACGAAAAAAGAGGGCGAAGGATTTATGAAAACGGCAATCATGTACGGCGCGGGCAACATCGGCCGCGGCTTTATCGGCAAGGTTTTTGCGGACTCCGGCTATGAGGTCTGCTTCCTGGACATCATGCAGGAAATCATCGACGAGATGAACGCCCGGGGACAGTACCACGTGCACATCGTCTCCAACGCGGAGACGGTGGACACTGTGGTCAAGCCTGTCCGCGCGGTCAATTCCCTGACGGAGCAGGCCATCGACGAGATCGTGAACTGCGACATCATGGCGACCGCCGTGGGCGTCAACGTGCTGCCGAAGATCGCCCCGGTGATCGCGAAGGGCATGGTGGCCCGCATGGAGCGCACCGGCAAGCCGCTGGACATCATCCTCTGTGAAAACCAGCTGGGCGCAGACGAATTGATGCAGGGCTGGATCTACGAGAGGCTGAACGACGAACAGAAGGCATGGGCGGAGAAGAACCTCGGCCTGGTAGAGGCCTCCATCGGGCGCATGGTTCCGCCGCTGACCCCGGAGATGCGCGCGCAGGACAAGCTGCTGATCTGCGTGGAGCCGTATTCCGAGCTCCCGGTGGACAAGAACGCCTTCCGGGGCGAGATCCCGGATCTCGTCGGCCTGATCCCCTATACGCCGTTTGAGTTCTACATCAAACGCAAGCTGTTCCTGCACAACGGCGGCCACGCGCTGTGCGCCTACCTGGGCTACGAAAAGGGCTACGAGTACATCTGGCAGGCCATCGCAGACCCGGAGATCTACGAAGCGGCCAAGGCCAGCATGATGACCAGTGCGCATGCCCTGGTCGCGAAGTTTGGCGAGGGCGTGCGGAGCAACGTCGAAAGCAACGTCACCGACCTGCTGTTCCGCTTCCAGAACAAAGCGCTGAAGGACACCGTGGCCCGCGTGGGCGCGGACCCGGTGCGCAAGCTGCGCAAGAATGACCGCATCGTCGGCGCAGCGCTGTTCGCCATCGAGCAGGGCGTGGACCCCTCGCCCATCGTGAAGGGCATTGCCGCTGCGCTGCGGTTCGACCGGGAGGAGGACGCCACCGCGCCGGAGATCCAGAAGGCGCTGAAGGAGCAGGGGCTCGACTATGTGCTGGCGCACTACATGGGCCTCACGCCGGATGAGCCGCTGTACGGCATGATCAAGGCCGCCTGCGAAGCGTAACTGCGCGCACAGGCGCGAAAGAGGAAATCAATGAATTATACAGACTACATTCTCGAGGAAACCTGCCGGCTGCTGGCAATCGACAGCCCCACCGGCTGCACGGAGACCGCCGCGCAACACGTCGCGGAGGTGCTGCGCGGCATGGGCTATTCCCCTGTGCGCACCGTCAAGGGCGGCGTGCTGGTAGACCTGGGCGGCGGGAACGCGGGCGGCGGCATTCTGTTGGAAACCCATCTGGACACCCTCGGCGGCATGGTGGCGGAGATCAAGCCCTCGGGGCGGCTCCGGATTGTGAACATCGGCGGCATGAATCCCAACAACGCCGAATGCGAAAACGTGCACGTGTGCACCCGCTTCGACGGCGTTTACGAGGGCACGCTGCAGCTCATCAACGCTTCCACCCACGTCAACCCCGAATACACCAAGACCGAACGCACCTGGGACAGCGTCGAGGTAGTGCTGGACGAGGACGTGACCACCGCCGAGGCCGCGCGCGGGCTGGGCATCCGCCCCGGCGACTTCGTGTGCTTCGAGCCGCGAACCCGGATCACGGAAAAGGGCTACATCAAGAGCCGCTTCCTGGACGACAAGCTCTCCGTGGGCATCCTGCTGGGGCTGGCGAAGTATCTGAAGGATTCCGGCCTCACGCCCTCCCGGCGCATCTGGGGACACGTGACGGTCTTCGAAGAGGTGGGCCACGGCGGTTCCGCCAGCGTGCCGGACGGCGTCACCGAGGCGATTTCCGTGGATATGGGCTGCGTCGGCGAGGGCCTGGACTGCACCGAGCGCCAGGTCTCCATCTGCGCGAAGGACTCCGGCGGCCCGTATCACCAAAGCGTCGTGCAGGCCCTGGTGGAAGCCGCCCGGCGCGCCAGCGCGGACTACGCCGTGGACGTCTATCCCCGCTACGGTTCGGATGTGGAAGCCACGCTGCGGGGCGGTCACGACCTGCGCCACGGGCTGATCGGTCCCGGCGTATACGCCTCCCACGGCTACGAGCGCAGCCATCGAGACGGCGTGGAGAACACCTTCAAGCTGCTCCAAGAGTACATCCGCTGAACGACCGTCGCAGAAGTGAGGAACGCCATGCTGCACTTCAGAAAGGCAGAGCCGCGCGACCTGCCGGACATTCTTCGCGCCGTGCGGGAGGCCCAGGCCTTCATGCGCACCCTGGAAATCGACCAGTGGCAGGACGGCTATCCGGAGCCTTCCACCCTGGCCCGCGACATTGAAATCGGCCAGCTGTACGTCGTCGCCGAGGACGACCTGTCCCCCGGCACGTCCGGCAGCATCGCCGCCTTTGCTGCGCTCTCCCTCGAGCCGGAGCCCATATACGACAGCATAGACGGACGCTGGAGCATTCCCGGTCCCTATCTGACCATTCACCGCATGGCGCTGGACGACGCCCACCGCGGGAGCGGACTCGCCCTGGAGATCCTGCGGCAGGCCATTTCCATCGCCCGCGCCGACGGACGGGCCAGCGTCCGGGCGGATACCCACACCGGCAACCGGGCCATGCGCCGCTTTTTGGAAAAGAACGGCTTCGCCTACTGCGGCACGGTGCTCTATCCGATCACGGATGGCGACCCGGTGCGCGTGGCCTACGAGCGCCGCGTGTGAGCCCCTCCTTGAACGTATGCGTCCCGTCCTCAAGCGTTCATTATGATGTTATAAGAAATTCTTCGTTAATTTCTGTAATTTCGGGTAAATTTTGTGTTGACAAATGCCGCTTTCGATGCTATAATGATCCCAGAAAGCGGGAGAACAAGAGATTCCCGAAGGAGACATCAGGTCTCCAATCCAAGCAAAAGGGAGGCGGTGCCATTGTACTATAGCGAAAGCAACGCACACTTCAATGCCCGTATTTCCCGATTGCATACGCAGTAACGAAACAGAGGGAGTACTTTCCAGAGTGAATGACATCCACACGTGAAGAGAAAGAGTTGTTCACGGGAAATACGGGTACCCAGACGCCCACCCATCGGGGCGATCAATGATAAAACTGAATAGTGCGAATGATGTAACAAGTCCCGCCGGCAGCAGATGTCGGCGGGTTTCATCGTCTGGAAAGCAAAGTTTGCGGGCCCCACGTATCGCCTTTGATCTTTCTATTTCCAAAAAGTCGCCGCTCCTTTCCGGAGCGGCGACTCGTCTTTTCAACCGTTGCGGTCCGTCGCGCCATTGCAGCACATTTCGCCTTACGGGTTGTAGGTGCGAATGATCTCCACGACCTTGCCGGATTCGAGGCGGACCGTGGTGTTGTACGCGTCGAAGAACTCGTTTTCCGATTCGATGATGGCCCGGGCGACCTCTTCCGCGCCCTCCACGGTCATCTCTTCGCGCTCGATGTCCCAGCCGTCGCGGAACACGACGCCGGAAGCCAGCGCCAGATTCGTCTCCCCATAGTCGGTATAGGTGGGATAGTCATCCTCCAGCAGTACGCGGAAGCAGTTGTCCTCGTCGTGACCCACCAGGAAGAAGCTGTCCGCATCGCCGCCGTTGAGCATCAACCCGCCGTCCTCCCATTCCAGAGAGCCCACCGGGACCTCACTTCCACCGATGACGATCACATCGCCCACCGACAGAAGGTGGATGTCCACGATGTCATAGCTGTCCACCGCGAAGATGTGCGCGTGGTTCAGCACGCCGTCGGCCAGGTCGCTCCGGTCGAACGAGACGGAATAGACGCCGTCCTCGAGCGCCTCGGGATCGATGCCTTCGGCCATGGGTCGGACGGTACGGAAGCCCTCGGGGACCTCATCGCTGCTGCACACCGTGCCGATCATCGCCTTGGCCACCTCGACGCCGTTGTTGTCCGCATTTTCGATCATCGGGAAAAACGCGAACTGATAGATGGTGCCCTCCGGGCTCATGACGAGGTAAGCGCTCACGAAGTCATCGCCGCCCTCGACGTACACCATCTCCACGCCGTTGATCTCCACGGGCTCCGCCTTCACGATGTACTCCAGCCCGCCAAAGTATTCCGCAAGCGCCTCGCGATCCGCAAAGTCCCCCTCCACCGGGGTGACCTGCAGGATGACGTCCGCATTTCCGCAGCTGTAGAATACGCCCTCCTCCGGCTCGTCGGAGACAGCGGCAAAGTCCGGGGGCAGCTTCATGGCCACGCCGCTTCCCTCAAAGGTGTAATAGGCCCAATCGGAGGTGTCCACCGCGGCGGCCTCCGCCTGCGCGGCAAGCCCGCAGAGCAGAAGTGCGGCAAGCAGCAACGACAGCATCTTTTTCATCTTTGTTTCCCGCGTCCAACGCATTTTGGCGCCGGACCTTCCTTTCTTTCTGTTTCATGCAACGGACCCCCGGAGCGCGCCGGGAGTCCATTGAATTGCACCTGATATCATTGAAGGTACCTGCTCCGGACAAGCGCTTCCCGGCAGAGGAATCGCCGCAGCCCTTGTCAGGTTTCTTACCACAGATCGGCTTCGCCGGTCGCCTCTCCCTTGACCCAGTAGGCCTTGTTGAGGTCCACGCGAATATAGACCTTGTCGACGTCGCCCACCTTCGCGAGCACGTCCGCGGGCGTGATCTCGCCGCCCATCGGGGACTGAATGATGACCTGCGCTGCCTGGGCTTCCGCGGGCTTGGCGGTCTTCTTGGCGGGGGCGGCCTTCTTGGCGGGAACCGCCTTCTTCTCGGCCTTGGCGGGGGCGGCCTTCTTGGCGGGAGCCGCCTTCTTCTCAGCCTTGGCGGGCTTCTTCGCCGGCGCCTTCTTTTCCTTCGCGGGCGCAGCAGCCTTCTTTTCCTTCGCGGGCTCGGCGGCCTTTTCTTCCTTCACAGGTGCGGGCTCCGCAGCCGCCAGGTCAACGCCGTAAACCTCCTTGATCTTTGCGATGATCTTTTCGCTGGGCTTGATCCTGCCGGATTCATAGTTGGCCACGGTGGAAACGCCACAGCCGACCGCCTTCGCAAAGGCCGTCTGGGAGAGCTTCAACGAAGCGCGCAGTTCTTTGATCGTCATACAAATCATCCTTTCTCTTCCATATTTCATACAGTATTATACAGGGATTGTGCGCCCGCGTCAAGAAGAACCGATTCTTCTCCTCCATTCCGCCCCGGAATCGCGGACGTTTTTTGCTCTTCTCCGTCATGTTTGCCGCCTCCGGCGCACAAACTGTGGTATCGACAACCCAAAGGATCGGAGGGAATTGCCTTGCGCCTCGGTATCATCACCCTGCTGCTCGCCCTGCTGCTCGCCGCCCCGATCGCCTGCGCCTCGGACGCAATCGACCTGAACCCCGCGCCGACGCCGGAGGCAGAGCTTCCTGCGCAGCTGCCGCCGCTGTCCCCCTCGGTGCTGGAGGAGGCGCTGCCCTTCAACGCAAACTGCGGCGCATTACTCCTGGCGGAGCAACAGAGCGGACAGATCATCTTCGCCATGAACCCGGATTCGCCCCGCCCGGTCGCCTCCGTCACCAAGGTGATGACCATTCTGCTGGCGCTGGAGATGCTGGATGCGGGCCGCCTCCGCCTGGAGGACCCTGTGAGCGTCTCGAAGACTGCCGCCGGCATGGGCGGCTCCCAGGTGCTGCTGGACGTGGGTGAACGCCAGACCGCCGCAACGCTGCTGAAGAGCATGATCGTGGGCTCCGCCAATGACGCCGCAGTGGCGCTGGCGGAGGCGATGTACGGCTCAGAGGCCGCCTGCGTGGAGGCCATGAACGCCCGCGCGGCGGAGCTCGGCATGGAGGGCACGCACTTCGTCAACTGCACGGGACTGCCTGCCGAGGGCCAGCACACCACCGCGCGGGACGTGGCGGTCATGGCCCGCCAGATGTTTTCCCACGATCTGTACTACGAATACTCGAAAATCTGGATGGAGGACCTTGACCACGGCGACGGCCGTGCGACGCAGTTGGTCAACACCAACAAGCTCCTGCGGCTGTACGACGGCTGCGACGGCGGAAAGACCGGCTCCACCCAGGAAGCGGGCTACTGCGTCGCCGTCACCGCCACCCGTGGCGGCATGCGCCTGGTCGCCGTCGTACTGGGCGCACCCTCCGGTGCGGAGCGATTCGACCTCGCCGCCCGCATGCTCGATCACGGCTTCGCAAACTACCGCCTCTACCCCGTCGCCCGGGCTGGCACTCGGGTGCGCGGCGAGCTGCCGGTGACCGGCGGGGCAAAGTCTGGCGTGGGCCTGGCGCTGTTGAGCGACCTCACGCTGCTGGTTCGAAAGGGCGAGGAGCAGGACATTCGGCTCGTTCCCGACCTCCCCGAATCGGTTCCCGCCCCCGTGGCGGCAGGCGACCGCGTGGGCAGCGTGGCCGTCGTCCGGGACGGGCGCACGCTGGCCGAAATCCCCGTGGCGGCATGCGAATCCGTGGAGATCCGGGGAATCGCCCGGGGCATCGAAGCATTCTGGCGACTCTGGCCGCTGCTCGGCGAGGGGGCTGCATAGGGCTTTCGGGCGCGTGCAAAAGGCTTTCCCCATTTTTTGCCGCAACCCCGCGGAAACTTAACGAGAACCCTCTATCAGGCTTTTAGTCCAGCTGATATAATTTTCAAAATTATTCAGAAGAGGGTGAGGTAATTGGCGATCATTCGCGAAGGATTGACTTTTGACGATGTGCTGCTCGTGCCCCAGAAGAGCTGTGTGCTGCCCCGCGAGGTGGACCTGACCGTCCAGTTGACCCGGAAAATCAAGCTGAATATCCCGATGCTCAGTGCTGCGATGGACACCGTGACCGACTACAACATGGCGATTGCGATGGCGCGCGAAGGCGGCCTGGGCATTATTCATAAGAACATGTCCATCGAAGAGCAGGCCAATCAGGTTGACAAGGTCAAGCGCTCGGAAAACGGCGTCATCATCGACCCCTTCTCCCTCTCCCCCGACCACACCGTTTCGGATGCCCAGGCGCTGATGAGCAAGTTCCGCATCTCCGGTGTGCCAATCACCGAAAACGGCCGCCTGGTGGGCATTCTGACCAACCGCGACCTCCGGTTCGAGACCGACTTCAGCCAGCCCATCCGCAACGTGATGACCCACGAAAACCTGATCACCGCACCGGTGGGCACGACGCTGGACGGCGCCAAGGCCATTCTGGCCAAGCACCGCATCGAAAAGCTGCCCATCGTGGATGAGCACTACATGCTGCGCGGCCTGATCACGATCAAGGACATCCAGAAGAGCGCCAAGTATCCCAACTCCGCCCGCGACGGCAAAGGCCGCCTGCTCTGCGGCGCGGCGGTGGGCGTTACCAGCGACACCATGGAGCGCGTCGCCGCCCTGGTCAACGCCAACGTCGACGTCATCGGCCTGGACACCGCCCACGGACACTCCATGGGCGTGCTGAAGATGGTCGAGCGCATTCGCGAAGCCTATCCCGATCTGGAGATCATCGCCGGCAACGTGGCCACCGCCCCTGCCACCGAAGATCTGATCAAGGCCGGTGCGGACGTGGTCAAGGTCGGCATCGGGCCCGGCTCCATCTGCACCACCCGCGTGGTCGCCGGCATCGGCGTTCCGCAGATCACCGCCATCATGGATTGCGCTGAGGTGGCCGACAAGCTGGGCAAGACCATCATCGCAGACGGCGGCATCAAGTATTCCGGCGACATCCCGAAGGCCATCGCCGCCGGCGCGTCCGCGGTCATGATGGGCAGCCTGTTCGCCGGCACCGAGGAGAGCCCCGGCGCGACGGAGATCTACCAGGGCCGCTCCTACAAGGTGTACCGCGGCATGGGCTCCCTGGCTGCCATGGCC